>NZ_VDAG01000035.1:125221-196745 GCF_019584505.1 Kluyvera sp. EC_51
TCTTCAGTGTGTTCAGGCGCAATCTTCAGATAGCCGCCCACGTGGTGGGTTGCGCATATACTTTTAGTATTTTGGCTATTTTTCAAATATCATCTTTAATCATCATTTTTTTTCGGATTAGCTCATGACGGAAGCGCAAAGACATCAGATTCTACTGGACCTGCTGGCGCAAGCGGGTTTTATAACAGTAGAGCAGGTGATTTCCCGTCTGGGGATCTCACCCGCCACGGCCCGCAGGGACATCAACAAGCTTGATGAAAGCGGCAAGCTGAAAAAAGTGCGCAACGGCGCCGAGGCCGTAAACCAGCAGCGTCCACGCTGGTCGCCAATGAACATTCACCAGGCACAAAATCACGACGAGAAAGTGCGCATCGCAAAAGCGGCGTCGCAGTTGGTGATGCCCGGTGAAAGCGTGGTGATCAACTGCGGCTCGACCGCTTTCCTGGTCGGCCAGGAGATCTGCGGTAAACCGGTGCAGATCATCACCAACTACCTGCCGCTGGCAAATTACCTTATCGATCAAGAGCACGACAGCGTGATCATTATGGGCGGGCAGTACAACCGCAGCCACGCCATTACGCTCAGCCCACAGGGCAGCGAAAACAGCCTGTACGCCGGACACTGGATGTTTACTAGCGGCAAAGGGCTGACGGCAGAAGGGTTGTACAAAACCGACATGCTCACCGCCATGGCAGAACAGAAAATGCTGAACGTGGTGGGCAAGCTTGTCGTACTGGTCGATAGCAGCAAGGTTGGCGAACGAGCGGGCATGCTGTTCAGTCGCGCCGATGAGATCGATATGCTGATCACCGGCAAGCAGGCTGACGCGGAGATCCTCAAGAAGCTTGAGGATCAGGGTGTGAAAGTCATCCGCGTTTAAAGATGCTGGCGGAAAAAGGCCACCGTACTGTCCAGCGCTTCAGGCGTAATACGGTGGCGAACGCCCGCCTGCCAGACGCAGGTAAGGCGCTCGTCCAATCCTGACTCACGTAGTGCCTGCTGCAGACGGAACGTTTCCCCCGCTGGCACCACGTCATCTTCCTCTCCATGCCAGAGCAGCAAAGGCCGGTCCGCCAGACGCGCCAGTTGATGCCCGATGTCCCACTTCGCCAGCGGTGCCAGCAGGCGCGCCTTCTCGATACTGTTTGCTGCAGAAGGTGGGTATAAGGTCTGGGAAAGCGAAGTGAAATAGCCCGATCCCATCAGGCTCGCCACGCATTTCAGCTCCGGGTGCTGCGCCATCAGCCCCAGCGCGGTCATACCGCCCATCGAGGCTCCTGCCACCGCTAACCGCCCGTCGCTCACCAGCCCGCTTGCCAACAGCGCATCACGCAGCGTCGGGAACTCGGTAAAGTTCTGCACCAGAATCTGCCAGAAATGCTGTAACCGCTCGGTGCCATCACCGTTGAAGCGTTCCCCATGCTCGGCGGCGTTGGGCATCACCACCCGAAAGCCCGCCTGCGCCAGCGCTACGGCAAAATAGCTATAAACAACGTTCGACGAGGTGAAACCGTGATAAAACACTATGCTGGGAAGCGCCTTTTCACTACATCCCTTTGGGTAAGCATGCAAAATTTGCTGTCCTGCCAGGGTGCGCATTTCCAGTTCAATCATGAGTTATCTCCTTTAGCTATGCTGATATGGCATACGAAAATTGATGCAGTATGATGACGACAATACCCCTGATTTATAACATTGAGAACCCGGTTACGAAATCGTGATATTTTCATTCGAAAATAGCGCTATGGTTAACAAATCAGGAACATTCGCCTAAAGCGAAATGCTTTCCCCACTACACTATGACTATCAGGAAACGGGAAATGGCTAAACGACGGTTTATCCCACTGTTGCTGGCGCTCTTGTTGAGCGGTTGTACCATTCTGGAAGGCACCCCTGAAGCGCCTCCACCGGTCACCGATCACCCGCAGGAGATTCGTCGCAACCAGACGGAAGGTTTGCAGCGCATGGGTACGGTTAGCGCGTTGGTGTTTGGCTCTCCGATGGATGTTGAAGCGTCTATCAAAGAGAAAGTCACCGCGCAAAAGGCAGATTACTACGTGATCGTCATGATGGATGACACCGTAGTGCCAGGCCAGTGGTATGCGCAGGCCATCCTTTACCGTAAGTAGTTTTACGAGCTTTACGTAGGTTTGCACCGTTTCACGTTTCCCTGATGCACAATGACGCCTCTGTCTGGATACAGGATATGCGTCTGCTATGGACTGCCCCCACTGGGTTATGTGAAATGGAGCTGACGATGAAACAAACACTTACCTTATCTACCCTGCTTTTGTCAGGCGGCAGCCATGCCGCGGCGGCGCAATCTGCAGAGTTCGCCAGCGCAGACTGCGTAACGGGGCTAAATGAAATTGGGCTGATTTCGGTGAATAACGTCACCGGAAGCCTGGAAGATGTCGAACAGGTCATCGCTCGTAAGGCGGATGAACAAGGCGCTTCCTGGTATCGTATTGTGCAGATGTATGAAGAGCCCCAGCAGGATAACTGGCGTGCACAGGCGATTATCTATGCCTAACACTCGTCACTAGTGGAAGAAGCGTTACGCTTGTCGCGCCTCTTCCACCCGCTTCTCTTGCCTATCGTCCTCCGCCCGTCGCCCGACACAGCAGGTCATTCATCACCGCTTCATTGAGCAACGCACCGCCTCGCGGATCCAACATCATTCGACACCAGGCCTGAGCCATCGGTGGCGACGCATGACGCAGCATCTGCGCACCAACCCCCAGCAGGTACAGCTGATGCGTAATTTCACGTCCCTGAGATTCAGAAGGCTTACGCAGCCGCTGCTGCAGCTGTCGCCAGTGCCGGTCGAAATGACGATCCTGGCCCTTCACCTCATTGCATTCGACCACCAGCAGCGCCATTGCGTCAGGCTGCTTCACCAGCACCCGCAGCACATCAAGGCACATGATATTGCCCGAGCCTTCCCAGATGCTGTTCACCGGCATCTCCCGGTACAGGCGCGGCAACTCACTCTCTTCGCAGTAGCCAATCCCGCCCAGCACTTCCATCGCCTCCGCCACGAACGGAATGCCGGCCTTGCAGATGGCAAACTTGGCGGCTGGGGTGAAAAGACGCGACCACAGCGCCTCCTGCGGCTGATGATTCTGGCCCCAGGCGCTGGCGAGACGAAACATAAACGCGGTCTGCCCTTCCAGCTGGAGCGCCATTTTCCCCAGCACCTGGCGCATCAGCGGCAGGTCGACAAGGTTATGGCCAAACGCCTGACGCTGGAAGGCGTGGTACAGCGCCACCGACAGCGCGCGACGCATCAGGCTATGGCTGCCCAGCGCGCAATCAAAGCGCGTTAGCCCGCCCATTCTGAGGATTTGCCGGATACCGTCGCCCTCTTCGCCTAGCGGCCAGCCGAGGGCCTGCTGGAACTCCACTTCGCTGCTGGCGTTGGCGCGGTTGCCGAGCTTGTCTTTCAGCCGCTCAAGGCGAATGGCATTGCGGGTGCCGTCGGGCAGCAGGCGCGGCACAAAGAAGCAGGTTAATCCACCGCTGGCCTGCGCCAACACCAGATGCGCGTCGCTCTGCGGCACCGAATAGAACCATTTATGCCCGGTAAGCTGATAGCTGCCGTCCTCCAGTCGTTCAGCCCGCGTGCTGTTGCTCAGCACGTCCGAACCGCCCTGCTTTTCGGTCATCCCCATGCCGATCAGAAGCCCGCGCTTCTGCGCGCCGGGCAGCTGATGCGGGTCATAGCGATCGCTAAGCAGCGCCGAGCGCCAGTCGGCAAAAAGCGGCGGCAGCGTTTTTAGCAACAGCGGCGTAGCGGCAAAGGTCATGGTGATGGGGCACAGCGTGCCGGCTTCCACCTGCGCATGCAGCATAAAGCGCGCGGCGCGGGCGACAAACGCTCCGCTGCGGGCCTCTTCCTCCCAGGGAAGGTTATGCACCCGGTTAGCGCAAAGCCCCTGCATCAGCAGATGCCAGGCGGGATGAAAGCGAACGTCATCAAGCCGCTGCCCTTGAGGGTCATAGCGTAATAGTTCAGGAGGATGGGCGTTGGCGAGTCTGCCAAGCTCCAGCGACTCGGCGGTGCCGAGCTGTTGGCCGATGCTCGCCAGTAGCTCGCTGTCCCAGCCGGCATCATAGCGGGCAACCGCATCACGCAGCGCGACGTCAGATAAGAACAGGTTACTGTTATTTAAGGGGATAGGTTGATTAAAAACGGTGTGTGTTTGCCAGTTCATTGTGTCTCCCTCCGTCAATGGGCAACCTGTTAAGTATGGACGGTCAGGGAAGATGCACAATAAAAAAGCCACCCGAAAGGGTGGCCTGAATGCAGAACCCGGCGGCGCTTCGCCTGGACGGGCTATCGAATGGTAGCCCGGGCGAGGCGTTTACGCCGACCCCGGGAACGGTGTATTAGCTGCGCTGACGCACCGCTTCAAACAGGCAGATGCCGGTTGCCACGGAGACGTTCAGCGACGATACGGTACCCGCCATCGGAATGCTGATCAGTTCATCGCAGTGTTCACGGGTCAGACGGCGCATACCTTCGCCTTCCGCGCCCATCACCAGCGCCATCGCGCCGGTCATTTTGCTCTGATACAGGGTGTGGGTCGCTTCACCGGCGGTGCCCACAATCCAGACGCTCTCTTCCTGCAGCATACGCATGGTACGCGCCAGGTTGGTTACGCGGATAAGCGGTACGTTTTCAGCGGCACCACAGGCCACTTTCTTCGCCGTAGCGTTCAGCTGCGCCGAACGGTCTTTCGGTACGATAACCGCATGTACGCCAGCAGCATCGGCGCTACGCAGGCAGGCGCCGAGGTTGTGTGGGTCAGTTACGCCGTCGAGGATCAGCAAGAACGGGCTGTCGAGCGAAGCGATCAGATCCGGCAGATCGTTTTCCTGATACTGACGACCCGGCTTCACGCGCGCGATGATACCCTGGTGCACGGCACCTTCGCTTTTCTCATCCAGGTACTGACGGTTTGCCAGTTGAATGACCACGCCCTGGGCTTCCAGTGCGTGGATCAGCGGCATCAAACGCTTATCGTCACGGCCTTTCAGAATAAAAACTTCCTGAAAACGTTCAGGTGCGCGCTCCAGCAGTGCCTGCACTGCGTGGATGCCGTAAATCATTTCACTCATGAATATACTCGTTGTTAATTCTACGTTGTGATTACCCTCACCCTAGCCCTCCCCCTGGAAGGGAGAGGGAACAGTTCTCCCTCGCCCCTAAGGGGAGAGGGTCGGGGTGAGGGGAATGGGGTTATTCCGCCGCTTTCTTCTTCGCGGCACGCTTAGCTTTGGTCGCTGCGGCGATTTTCTGCGTCTTGGTGGAAGGCTTTTTGGCCTTCTTCGCCGCCCCTTTCTCGGTAGAAGCCGGTTTAGCTTTCGCTTTACCTTTCTTCTCGCCGCGGAAGGCGCTGTCCGGTTCGAAGTTAGTGCGCTTGCCCGCCTGACGACGACGGCTGGCGCTCGGCTTGCCGCCGCTGCCTTTCTTCGCTTTCTCGCGCTCGGTTTTACCGACGTTACGCGGGCCGCGCTCGCTGGAGATCAGCGAGAAGTCGATTTTACGCTCGTCCATGTTGACCGCTTCCACGCGCACTTCCACGCGATCGCCCAGACGATAAGTCTGGCCGCCGGATTCACCAATCAGACGCTGGCCGACCTGGTCAAAGCGATAGTAGTCGTTGTCCAGCGAGGAGACGTGGACCAGACCATCGATGAACAGCTCGTCCAGACGCACGAAGAAGCCAAAGCCGGTCACGCTCGCGATCACGCCGTTAAAGACGTTACCCACCTGGTCCTGCATGAAGTCACACTTCAGCCAGTCAGAGACATCACGGGTGGCTTCGTCAGCGCGGCGTTCCGTCATCGAGCAGTGCTGACCCAGTTGCAGCATCTCTTCCATCGAATAATGGTAGCCGCCGGTGTCGGTGCTGTTGCCCTTATGACCCTGCTCTTTCGCCAGCAGATACTTGATGGCACGGTGCAGCGACAGGTCAGGATAACGACGAATCGGCGAGGTGAAGTGCGCATAGGACTGCAGCGCCAGGCCAAAGTGACCGCGGTTTTCCGGGTCATAGATAGCCTGCTTCATCGAACGCAGCAGCATGGTTTGCAGCATTTCGGCGTCAGGACGGTCGGCAACGGATTCCAGCAGCTCGGCGTAGTCGCGCGGCTCCGGTTTGTTGCCGCCAGGCAGTTCGAGACCAAGTTCAGACAGCACCGAACGGAACGCGGTAATCGCTTCGGTCGTTGGCTTATCGTGAATACGGAACAGCGCAGGCTCCTGAGCTTTCTCGACGAAACGCGCCGCCGAGATGTTCGCCATGATCATGCACTCTTCAATCAGTTTGTGCGCGTCGTTACGCTGGGTCTGCTCAATACGCTCAATACGGCGTTCGGCGTTGAAGATAAACTTCGCCTCTTCGCTCTCAAACGAGATCCCGCCGCGCTCGGCGCGAGCCTGATCAAGCACCTTGTAGAGGTTATGCAGCTCTTCAATGTGTTTCACCAGCGGTGCGTACTGTTCACGCAGCTCCTGGTCGCCCTGCAGCATATGCCAGACCTTGGTGTAGGTCAGACGCGCGTGGGAGCTCATCACCGCTTCGTAGAATTTGAAGCCGGTTAAACGGCCCTTCGACGAAATGGTCATTTCGCAGACCATACACAGGCGGTCAACCTGAGGGTTCAGCGAGCACAGGCCGTTGGAGAGCACTTCCGGCAGCATCGGCACAACCTGCGTTGGGAAGTAGACCGACGTACCACGGTTGCGCGCTTCGCCGTCCAGCGGCGTCGGTGGGCGCACGTAGTAGCTGACGTCAGCAATGGCAACCCACAGGCGCCAGCCGCCACCGCGTTTTTTCTCGCAGTAGACCGCATCATCGAAGTCACGAGCGTCTTCGCCGTCAATGGTGACCAGCGGCAGGTCGCGCAGGTCTACACGACCCACTTTCGCCTCTTCAGGCACCTGCTCTTTCAGCCCGGCAACCTGTGCTTCCACCGCTGGCGGCCAGACGTAGGGAATTTCATGGGTACGCAGCGCCATCTCAACGGCCATGCCGGTCCCCATGTTGTCGCCCAGCACTTCAACGATTTTACCAATCGCTTTGGTACGCCGGGTTGGGCGCTGGGTGAGTTCGACCACCACCACAAAGCCCATGCGTGCGCCCATCACCGATTCAGGCGGGATGAGGATATCAAAGCTCAGGCGGCTGTCGTCCGGGACCACAAAGCCCACGCCAGCGTCGGTAAAGTAGCGGCCGACGATCTGCGCATTGCGCGGCACCAGTACGCGAACGATACGCGCTTCGCGGCGGCCTTTACGATCCGCGCCCAGCGGCTGTGCCAGCACTTCATCGCCGTGCATGCACATTTTCATCTGTTCGCTCGACAGATACAGGTCGTCTTTACGGCCTTCAACGCGCAGGAAGCCGAAGCCATCGCGGTGACCGATAACCATGCCTTTCAGCAGGTCGAGACGTTCCGGCAGCGCATAGCACTGGCGGCGGGTAAAGACTAACTGCCCATCGCGCTCCATGGCGCGCAGGCGACGGCGCAGCGCTTCAATCTGCTCTTCGCCTTCAATATTGAGTTCGACGGCCAGTTCTTCACGGTTGGCCGGTTTTTCGCGTTTTGTTAAGTGTTCGAGGATAAATTCCCGGCTCGGGATAGGATTCGAATATTTTTCTGCTTCGCGTTCCAGGAAAGGATCTTTTGACATGTCGGTTCCTCCGTCATCATCGCTGCTGGCGGGAGTCGTTATTCCACCAGCAATAATTTATATAGCGGTTGATTCTTTTCAACCAAATCAGCCAGTGTGTAGTTATCCAACTCCTTGAGAAAACATTGCACGGCTTGAGCAAGTGCCTGTTTCAAACGACAGGCTGGCGTAATATGGCAAAATTCGCTGCTGCAGTTCACCAGCGATAACGGTTCGAGTTCACGCACCACGTCTCCGACGCGGATATCCTTGGCTGGTTTACCCAGACGGATCCCGCCATTTTTTCCCCGCACGGCCATCACGTATCCGGCGCGACTGAGCTGGTTGATTATTTTAACCATATGGTTACGCGACACGCCGTAGACCTCGGTTACCTCCGAGATGCTGGTCATGTTGCCTTCCGGCAGCGACGCCATATAGATCAGCGCACGTAGTCCATAATCGGTAAAACTTGTTAACTGCACATCAACCTCAGGAAAAAGGGGAAAAACAGGGTGAGCCTGTTGATATTAATTATATTGATGATAAACCAGCCAGCGACTGAGCCGCTAATTTATTTCAGTTCGGGAAGGAAAAAGCGAGGATTTAACGCACGATTAAGCCGGATGGTGACGCTTTGCGTCTTATCCGGCCTACCGAGTAGTAGGCCTAATAAGCGCAGCGCCATCGGGCGCTGCACGACGAACCAGAATTATGCGTCGAACGGGTCGCGCAGGATCATGGTTTCGGTACGGTCTGGACCAGTCGAAATAATATCGATCGGTACGCCGGTCAGTTCTTCAATACGCTTGATGTAGTCCAGCGCTGCCTGTGGCAGGCCACTACGTTCCTTCACGCCGAAGGTGGTTTCAGACCAGCCCGGCATGGTTTCATAGATTGGTTCGATACCTTCCCAATCATCAGCTGCCAGCGGAGTGGTGGTCACTTCGCGGCCATCCGGCATGCGGTAGCCCACGCAGATTTTCACTTCTTTCAGGCCGTCCAGAACGTCCAGCTTGGTCAGGCAGAAGCCAGACAGGGAGTTGATCTGTACAGCGCGACGCACGGCAACGGAGTCCAGCCAGCCGGTACGACGACGACGGCCGGTAGTAGCGCCGTATTCGTTACCCTGCTTGCACAGGAACTCACCGGTTTCATCAAACAGTTCGGTCGGGAATGGACCAGCACCCACGCGAGTGGAGTACGCTTTGATGATGCCCAGTACGTAGTCAACATAGCGCGGGCCAAGGCCAGAACCGGTTGCTACGCCACCTGCGGTGGTGTTGGAAGAGGTCACGTACGGATAGGTACCGTGGTCGATATCCAGCAGCGTACCCTGCGCGCCTTCGAACATGACGAAGTCACCGCGCTGACGAGCCTGATCCAGCAGGTCAGAAACATCAACAACCATGCTGGTCAGGATGTCAGCAACTGCCATCACATCGTCCAGCACTTTCTGGTAGTCAACCGCGTCAACTTTATAGAAGTTCACCAGCTGGAAGTTATGATATTCCATCACTTCTTTCAGTTTGTCGGCGAAGGTTGCTTTATCGAAGAGGTCACCCACGCGCAGACCGCGACGAGCCACTTTATCTTCGTAAGCAGGACCGATACCACGACCGGTAGTACCGATAGCTTTCGCACCGCGCGCTTTTTCGCGAGCGTTATCCAGCGCGACGTGATAGTCGAGGATTAACGGGCATGCTTCGGAAAGCAGCAGACGTTCGCGAACCGGGATACCACGGTCTTCCAGGCCTTTCATCTCTTTCATCAGCGCAGCCGGAGACAGCACAACACCGTTACCGATGATGCTGGTTACATTCTCACGGAGAATACCTGATGGAATAAGATGGAGGACGGTTTTTTCACCGTTGATTACGAGAGTATGGCCCGCGTTGTGACCACCCTGATAGCGAACAACATATTTTGCACGCTCAGTAAGAAGATCGACGATCTTCCCTTTACCTTCGTCACCCCATTGGGTGCCCAGTACGACGACGTTGTTACCCATTTTTCAAAATCACCGATTGCTTAAAAATGGATTCTACCATCGCTTTTTCAGATATACAGCACTTTTTACCCATAAAATCGTGCTTTAGTGTTCTCTTTTTAATCAGCCAATCGTTTTCGTCAACATGTAGTAGATCACGACTCCAGCGACCACAAGACCGCCGCCAAATCGACGTAACATCGTATCCGGTAATTGAGTCATCGTAGAAATCATCTTGCGCCAGGCCTTCGGATAAAGCATCGGTCCCAGGCCTTCAAACACTAACACCAGCGCAAGCGCCAGCCAGATTGTGGAATTCATTGATCATCCTTATAAAAGAAAACCACCGACTCCCGAAGGAGGCGGTGGTTTTGTTCAGGCTGTCGCGCGATTAACGCGTCGTGGTGCCTGGGTTCTTCATGTAACGGAAGAAGTCGCTATCCGGGCTCAGTACCATCACGTCCTGGTTGCTATCGAAGCTCGCTTCGTATGCACGCAGACTACGGATGAAGGCATAGAAGTCTGGATCCTGGCTGAAGGCATCGGCAAACAGCTTAGCGGCTTCTGCATCACCTTCACCGCGCATGATACGCCCCTGACGTTCTGCTTCTGCCAGCGTCTTCGTCACTTCATAGTCAGCGGTAGCGCGCAGTTTTTCTGCCTCTTCCTGACCCTGTGAACGGTGACGACGGGCTACGGCTTCACGCTCGGCGCGCATACGGTTGTAGATAGCTTCAGAAACCTCTGCAGGCAGGTTGATCTGCTTAATACGCACATCGACCACTTCAATCCCTAACGCCGCCATACTGTTCGGGTTAATGGTTGGCCCTTTGATGTTTGCCTGCTGCTCTACGCGCTCTGCGGCTTCGGCAATCGCGTTATCCGCAGCGGGCGTAGCCACTTCGTCTTCAGCACCGGAAGAACCGGAGTTCAGGGCGTCGCGAACTTCCAGCGTCAGACGACCACGGGAGTCGGTAACAATGTCTTTCACGTCCAGGCGACCAATCTCAGAACGCAGACGGTCAGAGAACTTACGTTTCAGCAGCACTTCGGCCTGGGAGACGTCACCGCCGCCGGTTGCCAGGAAGTAACGGCTAAAGTCGCTGATACGCCACTTGATGTAAGAGTCGACGATCAGGTCTTTTTTCTCTTTGGTCACGAAACGGTCGGCCTGGTTATCCATGGTCTGGATACGAGCATCGAGCATTTTCACCGACTGAATGAACGGAACCTTGAAGTGCAGGCCTGGCTCATAAATCAGCGGTTTCTTGTCGCCGTCACGCACGACGCTGCTGAACTGGAACTTAATCCCACGCTCGCCTTCTTTAACCACGAAGATAGAGGTGTAAAGCACTACCAGCACGATGATGATAATCGCAATAACTGACTTACGCATCGTTATTCCCCCTGACGCTGGTAGTCGTTACGCTGCGCGTTAGCGCGGCGTTGGTCCATGATATTGCCCTGACTGGCAGACGACGTGTTGCTTGCGCTGCTGCTGGAAGAGGACGCAGGCGGCAGGCGCAACAGGTTGTTCGCACCACTGCTATCGCTCTTTGCTGCCGGGGCGTTGCCGCCTTTCAGCATTTGATCCAGCGGCAGTACCATCAGGTTGCCATTCTTGTTGTCGCTAACCAGCACTTTGCGGGTATGGCTCAGCACTTTTTCCATGGTCTCGATATAGAGACGCTCGCGGGTAATCTGCGGCGCGGCTTTATATTCCGGCAGGATTTTCGCAAAGCGCGCTACTTCACCCTGTGCTTCCAGTACGGTCTGAGTCTTATACGCACGCGCTTCTTCCAGAATACGCTGCGCCTGACCGTTCGCACGTGGCTGCACTTCGTTGGTGTACGCTTCCGCTTCACGGATGTACTGCTGCTCGTTCTCACGTGCGGCAATCGCATCATCGAACGCGGCTTTCACCTCTTCCGGCGGACGAGCGGCCTGGAAGTTGACGTCCAGCAGGGTGATACCCATGTTGTACGGACGTATGGTCTCTTCCAGCTCGCGCTGGGTATCGCTACGAATAACGGTACGACCTTCGGTCAGAATACGGTCCATGGTGTACTTACCGATAACACCACGCAGGGCGCTGTCGGTAGCCTGACGCAGACTGTCATCAGCGCTGGTCACGCTGAACAGGTATTTCTGCGGGTCGGTTACGCGGTACTGCACGTTCATTTCAACGCGCACGACGTTTTCGTCGGAGGTCAGCATCACGCCGGATGCGGCCAGTTCGCGAACCGCTTCAACGTTCACTGGAGTGACTTCATCAACGAAGGTCGGCTTCCAGTTCAGACCCGGCTCAACCAGATGGCTGAACTTACCAAAGCGCGTCACTACGCCACGCTCGGCTTCTTTAATGGTATAGAACCCGCTGGCCGCCCAGATGACGACAACGGCTGCGGCAGCGATACCGACAATACGTCCGCCCATAGGGCTACGCGGCCCCTGGGTTGAGCTTCCGTTACCGGAACCCCCTTTACCGCCCCCAAATCCACCGAGCTTTTTGCTCAGCTTACGGAAGATATCATCCAAATCCGGCGGACCCTGATCGCGACCGCCTTTATTTCCATTCCCCCCGGAGTTGCCGCCTTGATTATTGCTGCTTCCCCACGGGTCGCGGTCTTGTCCGTTATTACCGGGCTGATTCCACGCCATGTTTATGCTCCATATTTGTTATGCGGTGATATACCTTTTCCCAGTTCAGATCTTTTCGCGGTTAACCGTCATCGCCTTCCTGGTGGTGACGGTCGCGTTGAGGCGATCTGAACCGCTGGGTGCCCAAAGGGCTAATGTTCAGGCAAGCTGCACGGTCAGACGACGTAGTCTGCCAGTGTTGGTTCTTGTTTACAGAGGCGACGCCAGTCGACAATTGGCATACGAACCTGCAAATTGACGCAGCCGTCCTCCTCCATCCACTCTTTTTCAATTGCCTGAAGCTGGTAAAAGCGGCTACGCAAACGCCCGGCCTGCGGAGGTAAACGCAGCGTGTGCTGCGCAACTTCGCCGGCTAACCGTTCGGTTAACGCCTGAAAAAGGAGTGGTATGCCTACCCCGGTTTGTGCAGACAGCCACACCCGGATAGGTTTGTTCTCTTCATCACGATCGATGCGCGGCTCGAAATCGTCCAGCATATCGATTTTGTTCATCACCAGCAGGGTTGGGATCTCGTGCGCGTCGATCTCTTCGAGAACCGTGTTCACCGCGTCGATGTTTTCCTGTACCCGAACATCCGCTGCGTCAATCACGTGAAGCAACAGCGTCGCTTCGCGGGTTTCCTGCAAGGTGGCTTTAAAGGCCGCCACCAGATCGTGCGGCAGGTGACGAATAAAGCCTACGGTATCCGCCAGCACGGTTTCGCCCACGTCTGCCACGTCAATACGACGCAGCGTTGGATCAAGGGTCGCAAACAGCTGGTCGGCGGCGTAAACCTCCGCCTGCGTAATATGGTTAAACAGCGTCGATTTGCCGGCGTTGGTATAACCCACCAGCGATACCGTTGGCACGTCGGCCTTCACGCGGGCACGACGCCCCTGCTCACGCTGTTTCTCTACTCGCTCAATACGCGAGAGGATCTGCATAATACGGTTACGCAGTAAACGACGGTCAGTTTCGAGCTGGGTTTCACCCGGGCCGCGTAAACCGATACCGCCTTTTTGTCTTTCAAGGTGCGTCCAGCCGCGCACCAGACGCGTGGCCAGATGGCGCAGTTGCGCCAGCTCAACCTGCAGCTTACCTTCATGGGTACGCGCACGTTGGGCGAAAATATCTAAGATCAGACCGGTACGGTCGATAACCCGGCATTGACACAGGGCTTCAAGGTTACGCTCCTGCGCTGGGCTAAGTGCATGATCGAACAGCACAACGGAAGCACCTGTCGCTTTGACGGCTTCCGCAATCTCGACAGCCTTACCTTCACCAACAAAATATTTTGGGTGCGGCGCTTTACGGCTACCAGTAATCACCTGCATTGCTTCGACACCGGCGGAAGAGACCAGAGATTCAAACTCCTGGAGGTCTTCCATATCTTTGTCTTGCGTAAAATAGATGTGTACCAGCACCGCCTGCTCACCGGCGTCATAACGGTCAAACAAGCGTTATATCTCCTGAAATACCAGCGGGGAACCCGAATAATCCGGCTCCCCGACATGGATAAACAGCCATCAACCTTATTCGGTTTCGTCGCTGTCTTGCGGCGCAGAACCCTGCGCGTTGCTACCGTGGTGGTAGTTGCTGCCAGTACCGCCGCCAGCATTGTTGCTGTGATGGGAAACTGGACGAGACGGAACTACGGTAGAAATTGCGTGCTTATAGACCATCTGGCTGACCGTGTTTTTCAACAGGATCACGAACTGATCGAAAGACTCAATTTGCCCTTGCAGCTTAATACCATTCACCAAATAAATAGAAACTGGAACACGTTCCCGACGCAGTGCGTTCAGGAACGGATCTTGTAAAGATTGCCCCTTAGCCATTCTCTCTTTTCCTTATATGCTTATTTGTACTTATACACGTCGTCTTTCAAGCCGCGTTGCGGCAACTTGAGCGATGTTGCGTATGAACCTTACGATTCTGAAAATTGCGCACGATACGACTCAATTGTACACATTCCGTCTACACTAGCACCCACTACCTGTAATAGTTGGTTAAACGCCTGCTCTGGCTGCTCACTATCTAACCAGTGAACCCCTTCCCAGCCGCGTAACCACGTCACCTGGCGCTTCGCTAGCTGTCTCGTGGCACAAACTCCTCTATAAACCATTTCATCATATGAAATCTCGCCTTCGAGGTACGACCACATCTGGCGATATCCCACACAACGAATGGAAGGCATATCCGTATGCAAATCTCCACGGGCAAATAGCGCCCGCACTTCTGCTTCAAAACCTGAAGCTAACATCTGATGAAAACGCTGCTCAATGCGCTGATGGAGCAGTTCACGGCTCGCCGGGGCGATGGCGAACTGATGCACCTTATAGGGCAGAGCGTCTCCTGACGTTTGTGTCAGCTCCGTTAAAGTTTTACCCGAAATGAAAAAAACTTCCAGTGCTCGGGAAAGTCTTTGCGGATCATTCGGATGAATACGCTCAGCGGCAACGGGGTCGATTTCCCGTAGCTGCTGATGCAGCGCCATCCACCCCTGCTCTGCCGCCTGCTGCTCAATCCGCGCCCGAACGTCCGGGTCGGCTGAGGGCAGCGGTGATAAACCTTCAAGCAACGCCTTGAAATACAACATCGTGCCACCGACCAGCAGCGGAATTTTCCCTGCGGCGGTGATCTCCGCCATCTGCGCAAGCGCATCGCGGCGGAAGTCCGCCGCAGAGTATGCCTGCGACGGATCGAGAATATCTAACAGTCGATGCGGCGCGGCTTCTAGCTCTTCCGCACTCGGCTTAGCGGTGCCGATATCCATTCCCCGATAGATGAGGGCGGAATCAACACTAATCAACTCTACTGGCAAAACTTTACGTAATTCAATAGCCAGCGCCGTCTTGCCCGAAGCGGTTGGCCCCATCAAAAAAATTGCCTTAGGCAGGCTCGCCTCGGTTACGTCACTCATGTCTCAGGGCGTTCATCGCAGAATCTAAATCAACGGGTTGTAATAGACCACCCGGCGGCGCTTTGACCAGATGCGGGCAAAGACGTTCAACGTCAGCCAGCATCGAAATGGCCTGTGCCATGTTCCATTGCGCGTGATCGCTTGCCAGATTACGGGCCAGCCACTGCGCAACGTTCCCGGCATCAACCATACTCTGCTCCACCAGGTAGCCTATCAGTTCAGGAATCAAGATTTGTAAATTTTGTTGTCGTAAGGGTAAAGGCACGGCGCGGATCGTGGCGTGCTGCCCTTCGAGCAGTATTTCAATGCCAAGCAGGTTCAACGTTTCCTGCGCCCGCTCCAGCGTTTTCCTCTCGTCGTCAGTCACCTTCAGACGCAACGGGATCAGCAGCGGCTGCGCGCAGATGGTTGCTTCACCCGGCGTCAACTGCGCCTGACGCAGCCAGCGTTCCGCGACCGGCAACGCCAGCAGGCTTAGCTTACCGCCGCGCTCCAGCAACGCGCAGGTATCGGCGACGATCGCCAGCACGCGCCCGAAGCTCTGGCTATGCCCGGCAAGATTATCCGCCGCCGGTGCTTTTACCGGTTCCGGCGTCTTCTCTGGGGTATTCAGCAACTGGCGATAGAGCGCCCCCTGCTGTTTCTGATAGCCCGGCTGAGCGTTTGGCCAACTGCCATTGGCGCCACCACCGCTGCTCCGCCCGGCACTGCTGCCGCCAGTTGGCGTTTGGTAGCGCGGCATATCAGGCTCGCGAGCCACCGCCGGTTCGGCAAACTGGTTGCGCCCAGCGGCAACGCGGTTCTCAGGCAGGACGCGCGGCGCGGGCTCGTCATCTTCTGCCAGTGGCAGAGGCGCATCCAGCTGCTGTTGCAGCACGCTGAGCACCCCTTGATAGATAAAGTCATGCACCAGGCGGGACTGATGAAAACGCACTTCGTGCTTCGCCGGGTGAACGTTCACGTCGACCTGATGCGGGTCAATTTCGAGATAAAGAACAAACGCCGGCTGCTGGTCAGCGCCGAGCTTATCTTCACACGCCTGACGAATCGCATGGTTGATGAGCCTATCGCGCATCATGCGGCCGTTCACGTAGCAGTACTGAATTTCAGCCAGCGCAGGCGTGGTGTGTTTCGGGTCTGCCACCCAGCCGCGCAGCGCCAGGTCGCCGTGCTGCCACTCAATGGCCAGCGCATGCTCAAGGAACGGCACGCCGCAAATCGCCCCCAGCCGACGCTCTTTCGGTGCGCCTTCGGCCACCGCGCGATACTGGCGAACCGCTTTGCCATTGTGGGTCAGGTTAATGCTCACATCGAAACGCGCCAGCGCAATGCGGCGAACAATCTCATCGATATGGTTGAATTCGGTTTTCTCGGTGCGCATAAACTTGCGCCGCGCCGGGGTGTTGTAGAACAGGTCCAGCACTTCCAGCGTCGTCCCTACCGGGTGAGCCGCCGGTTTTACCGTCACGTCCTGATCGCGCCCTTCCGCGTAGGCCTGCCACGCTTCCTGCTGCTCTGCGGTCCGTGAGGTGATGGTCAGGCGCGAAACCGAGCTGATACTCGCCAGCGCCTCACCGCGAAAACCTAAGCTGATAATTGCCTCAAGGTCGTCAAGCGAGGCGATTTTACTGGTCGCGTGACGTGCCAGCGAGAGTGCCAGCTCGTCTTTCTTGATGCCACATCCGTTATCGCGAATACGGATAAGCTTGGCGCCGCCGCGTTCAATATCAATATCGATGCGGGTTGCCCCCGCATCGAGACTGTTCTCCACCAGCTCTTTCACTACCGATGCAGGCCGCTCAACCACTTCACCCGCGGCAATCTGGTTCGCAAGCTGCGGCGGTAAAACCTGTATCGGCATGAAAACTCCTTAGTTAACGAGCGTCCTGGATGATGACGCGGCGCTGGCGGTCTGCGACTGTTCGTCACGAGGGCCGGATTGTATCGGATGCGCCGTGAAATAGTTACGTAAACCGTTATAAATGGCTTCCGCGATCTTCTGCTGATAGTCGTCGCTGCCCAGCAAGCGCTCTTCGCTGCTGTTACTGATAAAGCCGGTTTCGACCAGAATGGACGGAATATCCGGCGAACGCAGCACGCCAAGGCTGGCGTGTTCAGGACGGCGTTTATGCAGATTACCCACTCGCTGAAGCTGGCTAATCACGTTGGTCGCGACATCATACCCTACCCGCTGCGAATGGCCGAACTGCAGATCCAGCACCGCCTGGCTCAGGTATGGGTCAGCCTGGCTGTTGGCCAGCACGTCACCCGCGCCGCCCAGCAGTTCGGACTGCTTCTCATGCTGTTCGAGCCAGCCCGCCATTTCGCTGTTCGCGCGACGGTTAGAGAGCACCCACACGGACGCACCGGTCGCATCGCGGTTCGGCGCAGCATCGGCGTGAATCGACACCAGGAAAGAGGCGTTTTGCTTACGCGCCACGTCGGAACGGCCCATCACCGAAATAAAGTAGTCGCCGTCACGGGTCAGCACGCCCTTAAACATTGGGTCATCGTTCAACAGCCCACGCAGCTTACGCGCAATGGCGATGGTGACGTTTTTCTCACGCGTACCGCCAGGGCCAATGGCGCCAGGATCCTGGCCGCCGTGACCAGCATCAATGGCAATAATCACTTTATCTCCCGAGACGCTGCGCGCGCGGGAAGACGGACGCTGGGTTGGCGTCGCGGTGCTGGCAATCGCCGGCTGGCGTTCGCCGCTGAAGCTGCCGCTATCGTTACCGCTGTTCGTACTGCTACCGCCGTTACGGCTGCCGCTGAACGGGTTACGCCCTGGCTGTACCGGCGCAGGCGTCACAACTGGGGTTTCCACTCGCTTCGCTACAACTGGCGGTGGAGGCGGCGGCGGTGGAACGTCGGCGTTAATGGTGAACACCACGACGTAGTTCGCCCCGTTCTGCTGCTTCACCGCTCGGGTTTTGCCGTTCTCGGTAAGATCGACCACCAGTCGTAATGTCTGATCGTCTTTCGGCGTACCTGAACGAATGGCTTTCACCAGGTTGTTGCCGCTAAAGCGCAGCGGCAGCCCCTGAATCACGCCGGTTTGTTTGATATCCAGCACGACGCTGCGTTTGTCGTCCTGACTAAAGTTGTACTCTGGATCGCCCATAAAACTGAACGTGATCCGCGCCTGCGTTTCACTGTTCGCCACCTGAATATCGGATAAACTCGCCGCCATTGCCGGTACACCGACCAGCATCAGCGCGGCCATCAACCACCCTTTTGCGCGAAAAATCATCCTGGGATCCCTTAAATTAACCGGCAAACCGCGCCAGCAGAGACTCACCTAATGAGGAGACCGCGCTGATGCGCGCCTCACGCCCTTGCGCCTGGTAATCTAAGTGTATTTCGATATCCGGCTCGGGCAGAACACCTGCGCCCTGTTGCGGCCATTCCACCAGGCAGATGGCATCGTTAGCAAAGTAATCGCGGATCCCCATAAATTCGAGCTCCTCGGGATCGGCAAGGCGGTACAGATCAAAGTGATAAACCATCAGGTCGGCGAGCTGATATGGCTCAACCAGGGTATAGGTGGGGCTTTTGACGTTGCCGTTATGACCTAACGCCTGCAGGAATCCACGGCTAAAGGTGGTTTTCCCAGCACCCAGATCGCCGTACAGATAGATGACGGTTGCGCCGACGCAGGCTTTCGCCACTCGGTTGCCAAGGTCCAGGGTTGCCTGCTCGTCAGATAAAGGAATCACTCGATTAGTCATGGTTTACGTCAATCACATCCGGGTTAACAACACGCCGTAGCGTGGAAAAGAGGTCTGTCGCGAGCATACCGCGGGTACCATAGCGCGCCGCTAGTTCATCGGCGGCGGCACCGTGGGCGATACACCCTGCGCACGCTGCATCATACGGCGATAATGCCTGCCCCAGCAATGCGCCGATGATGCCCGAAAGCACATCGCCCATTCCGCCGCTGGCCATACCGGCATTTCCCGCATCAATAATTCCGATCGCGCCCTGCTCATCTGCCACGACCGTACCGGCGCCTTTCAGCACCACCGCGCCGCCGTACCGTTTTACCAGACGCTGCGCGGAAAGTAAGCGATCGTTCTCGATGTCGGCCACCCGACAGCTGAGCAGCCGTGCGGCTTCGCCGGGGTGCGGCGTGATCACGCGATTGTGACGTTTATCCGGATTGATTGCCAGCAGGTTCAGCGCATCGGCATCCCAGAGGGTGGGTTTACGGAAATTGTCGATTTTCCGCAGCGCCTGCTTGCCCCATTCGGCCTGCCCCAGACCGGGGCCAATCACCACCACATCCGCCCACTCCAGCGCTTCATCGAGCGCCTGCGGCGTCAGTTCGTGCACCATCAGTTCAGGCCTGGCGGTAATAATCGGCGCGACGTTTTCAGCGCGGGTCAGCACCCGCACCAGCCCCGCACCGGCTCGTAGTGCCGCCTCACCGGTCATGCGAATCGCCCCGGCGGTACCGTGGTCGCCGCCAATCACCACCAGGCGGCCGTGATCGCCTTTGTGTGAGGTAGGACGACGCGGCGTGAACCACTGCCCTAGCTGCGAAGCATCAAACCGATGAATGTTGGTGTGCTGGGTTGCCAGCCAGGCGTCGAGACCCAGCGCATCGTGATACAGATGCCCGACAACGTCACGCGCCTTGCCGGTCAACAGACCTGGCTTCAGGGCGATAAAGGTGATGGTGTGAGCGGCCTGGATAACCGCGCCGGGCGTCGTGCCGGTTTGGGCGTTCAGCCCGGAGGGAATATCCAGCGCGATAATCGGTGCCGGGAAGGCGTTAGCCCGCTCAATCAGGTTCGCGACGTTCTCGCGCGGCGCGCTTTGTAGTCCGGTGCCGAGCAGGCCGTCAATAATCAGATCGGCATCCTGCGGCCAATCGGCATCCGCTGGGTAAATCTCGCCGCCCACCGCACGCCACGCCTCACGAGCCGCGTGTGCCTCTTCCGGCAGCGACTTATCGCTGGCTATCGCCAACAGTGTCACCTGAATACCGGCAGCCTGCGCCAGACGCGCGACCTCGTAGCCATCACCGCCGTTATTGCCATGACCACAGAGGACAATCCAGCGGCGGCTAGCAGGATACGCGCCACGCGCGAGGTTAAACGCCGCTTCGCCCGCGCGCTGCATTAAGGTGTAAAGGGAGAGGCCGAGGCTCTGTGCCGCCGTTTTTTCAGCGCGACGCAGGTCATCCGCAGGCCAAATGGAGTGTGGTATACTGTGGGGGTTACTCGTCAATGTATGGTCCGTCATGTCACAGCCCCTCGATCTCAATCAATTAGCGCAACAAATCAAACAATGGGGCACCGAACTGGGTTTTCAGCAAGTCGGCATCACCGATACCGATCTCAGCGCCTCCGAGCCCAAACTGCAGGCATGGCTGGATAAACAATATCACGGCGAGATGGAATGGATGGCGCGCCACGGTATGATGCGCGCGCGTCCGCACGAACTACAGCCCGGTACGCTCCGGGTGATTAGCGTTCGCATGAACTATCTTCCCGCCAATGCGGCCTTTGCCAGCACGATGAAAAATCCCGATCTAGGTTACGTCAGCCGTTATGCCCTGGGGCGTGATTATCATAAGCTGTTGCGTAACCGCCTTAAAAAGCTCGGTGAAATGATTCAGGAACAGTGCGTCTCGCTGAATTTTAGACCGTTTGTCGACTCTGCGCCTATTCTTGAGCGTCCGTTAGCGGAAAAAGCCGGAATTGGCTGGACGGGCAAGCACTCGCTTATCCTCAACCGCGACGCCGGATCGTTCTTTTTCCTCGGCGAACTGCTGGTTGATATTCCTCTGCCCATCGATCAACCGGTGGCCGAAGAGTGCGGGCGCTGCGTGGCCTGCATGACCATCTGCCCCACCGGCGCAATCGTCGAGCCCTACACCGTCGATGCTCGCCGCTGTATCTCTTACCTGACCATCGAGCTCGAAGGCGCCATCCCGGAAGAATTTCGTCCACTATTGGGTAATCGTATTTACGGTTGTGACGACTGCCAGCTCATCTGCCCGTGGAACCGCTTCTCACAGCTGACTGATGAAGCCGACTTTAGTCCGCGCAAAGCGCTACATGCGCCAGAGCTTATCGAGCTGTTTGCCTGGACCGAAGCACATTTCCTGAAGGTAACGGAAGGTTCGGCCATTCGCCGTATCGGCCACCTGCGCTGGCTGCGCAATATCGCCGTTGCGCTGGGGAACGCCCCGTGGAGCGATGCTACGCTAAACGCGCTGGAGAGCCGCCGAGGTGAGCACCCACTACTCGATGAACACATTGAATGGGCGGTAGCGCAGCAAATCACGCGTCGAAATGAGAACGTGGTTGAGGTGCAGTTGCCGAAGAAACAGCGTCTGGTGAGAGTGGTGGAAAAAGGGCTACCGCGCGATGCGTGATATATTCACAGCCTGTGAGTAAAAATAAAAAGACATTGCGTTTCAACACGCCAAAGTTCGTCAAGCGATCTCGCTAACATTTTGAAATGATATATCTCGTTATAATTCAATAAGTTAATAAAAACTGTAAAAATCCAGAAAACATTAGCGTGCGAAGAACGTGATAACAGCCTGTGGATAACTCTGTTTACAAGAGTATTTCAGAAACGAAAAAAACAACCTCAATGGCTTAACGCATTGTGGAAGTATTTTTGTTTTGGAAGAAAATTTGGAGCGGGAAACGAGACTCGAACTCGCGACCCCGACCTTGGCAAGGTCGTGCTCTACCAACTGAGCTATTCCCGCTTGGGTGTGTCTACTGCGACTACTTTCAAATTTTGGAGCGGGAAACGAGACTCGAACTCGCGACCCCGACCTTGGCAAGGTCGTGCTCTACCAACTGAGCTATTCCCGCTTGGGTGTGTCTACTGCGACTGCTTTCAAATTTTTGGAGCGGGAAACGAGACTCGAACTCGCGACCCCGACCTTGGCAAGGTCGTGCTCTACCAACTGAGCTATTCCCGCAAAATCTGGCAATTTTTGTTGCTGTCGTAATTCGCATTTCTGCTTCGTTACGGGAGGCGCATTATACGAGAATTCTTTCCCCCTGCAACCCCCCTTGAAGCGTTTTTTTAAAAAAATCGTTCAAGTGCTGGATAAATCGGCAAGTTGACTATTTTAGCGCCAATTCATCCCTTTAGCACGTTAAAGCTGAATAAAATGTTCGCGGTAGTAGGCCAGTTCCGCCACCGACTCACGAATGTCGTCCATCGCCTGGTGAGTGCCCTGCTTTTTAAAGCCCGGCAGAATTTCCGGCTTCCAGCGACGCGCCAGCTCTTTCAGGGTGCTGACATCCAGATAGCGATAGTGGAAGTAGGATTCCAGCTCCGGCATGTATTTAAACAGGAAGCGACGATCCTGACCGATACTGTTGCCGCAAATTGGTGATTTGCCTTCAGGCACCCATTGCTTTAAGAATTCCAGCGTCGCCAGCTCCGCTTCACGGTCGCCCATGGTGCTTGCCTTCACGCGTTCCACCAGGCCACTGCCGGTGTGGGTACGCACGTTCCAGTCATCCATCAGCGCCAGCTGCGCGTCAGATTGGTGAACGGCAATGGTCGGCCCTTCCGCCAGAATATTCAGCTGTGCATCGGTCACCAGCGTGGCGATTTCAATAATGCGATCGCGCTCGGGATCCAGACCTGTCATCTCCAGATCGATCCAAATGAGGTTGTTTTCATCTGCACTCATGCTATTTTCCACCCTTCTTGTCTAACCTGCCGCTGCGGGTTAACTAGTATTAATTAGCGTGTATCATAGAGGTTTTGCCCGATATGGGCGACCAGGAGTCAGCACGATTGAGTAAAAATAAACTCTCCAAAGGTCAGCAGCGCCGCGTTAAGGCGAACCACCAGCGCCGCCTCACAACTGCCGCGGAGAAGCCAGATTACGACGACAACCTGTTTGGCGAAGCCGCCGAAGGGGTAGTCATCAGCCGCTTTGGCATGCATGCCGACGTGGAATCCGCCGACGGTGAAACCCACCGCTGCAACATCCGCCGCACCATCCGTTCACTGGTCACCGGTGACCGCGTCGTATGGCGTCCGGGTAAAACCGCTGCCGAAGGGGTGAACGTTAAAGGTATCGTTGAAGCGGTGCACGAGCGCACCTCGGTACTGACGCGCCCTGACTTTTACGACGGCGTGAAGCCCATTGCCGCCAACATCGATCAGATAGTCATTGTTTCTGCCATTTTGCCCGAGCTGTCGCTGAATATTATCGACCGTTATCTCGTCGCCTGCGAAACATTGAGCGTTGAGCCGCTGCTGGTACTGAACAAAATCGACCTGCTGGATGATGAAGGCATGGCGTTCGTCAACGAGCAGATGGATATCTACCGCAACATTGGCTACACCGTTCTGATGGCATCCAGCCACACCCAGGACGGCTTAAAGCCGCTGGAAGCCGCGCTGACCAACCGCATCAGCATCTTTGCCGGGCAGTCTGGCGTCGGTAAATCCAGCCTGTTGAACGCCCTGTTGGGGCTTAACGACGACCGTATTCTGACCAACGACGTTTCCGATGTCTCTGGTCTCGGCCAGCACACCACCACCGCTGCGCGTCTGTACCACTTCCCGCACGGCGGCGATGTGATCGACTCACCGGGGGTGCGTGAATTTGGCCTGTGGCATCTTGAGCCGGAACAAATTACCAATGGTTTTGTCGAATTCCACGACTACCTTGGGCACTGTAAGTATCGCGACTGTAAACATGATACTGACCCAGGCTGTGCTATCCGCGCAGCCGTAGAGGAAGGGAAGATTGCCGAGACCCGTTTCGAAAATTATCACCGCATTCTGGAAACCATGGCGCAGGTAAAAACGCGTAAAAACTTTTCAGACATAGATAATTGAGAACTATGATTTTGCCGACTGACATTTTCGTCAACAGTCGCTAGAATCGGCCGCTTTTCTTTTTAAGATCCGACGCCCGTCGTCGGATCAGGATCGACACATAATGGCCTGGAGGCTACCTTGTTAAACTCGTTTAAACTTTCACTGCAATACATTCTGCCTAAACTGTGGCTTACGCGTCTCGCAGGCTGGGGTGCGAGCAAACGAGCGGGATGGCTGACTAAACTGGTTATCGATCTGTTCGTGAAGTTCTACAAGGTCGATATGAAAGAAGCGCAGAAGCCGGATACCGCCAGCTACCGTACTTTCAACGATTTCTTCGTTCGTCCGCTGCGTGAAGATGCCCGCCCGATGAACACCGACCCAAGCGTACTGGTGATGCCGGCCGACGGCGTGATTAGCCAGCTTGGCGCGATTGAAGACGACAAAATTCTGCAGGCCAAAGGCCATAACTACTCGCTGGAAGCGCTGCTTGCGGGTAACTACATCATGGCTGACCTGTTCCGTAACGGCAGCTTCGCGACCACCTACCTGTCGCCGCGCGACTACCACCGCGTGCATATGCCATGCAACGGTATCCTGCGTGAAATGATTTACGTGCCGGGCGATCTCTTCTCCGTGAACCACCTGACCGCGCAGAACGTCCCGAATCTGTTTGCCCGTAACGAACGCGTTATCTGCCTGTTCGATACTGAATTTGGCCCAATGGCGCAGATTCTGGTCGGTGCGACTATCGTGGGTAGCATCGAAACCGTCTGGGCAGGTACTGTGACGCCACCGCGTGAAGGCGTGATTAAACGCTGGACCTACCCGGCGGGCGATCAGGAAGGTTCCGTAGCGCTGCTGAAAGGCCAGGAAATGGGCCGCTTCAAGCTGGGCTCGACGGTTATCAACCTGTTTGCGCCGGGTAAAGTCACACTGATGGAACAGCTGAAAAATCTGTCCGTCACTAAGCTTGGCGAGCCGCTGGCTATCTCCACCGAAGCGGTGGTTGAAGCTGAGGCCGCACCGGTTGTTGAACCTGTCGTTGAGCCCGTTGTTACCCCTGCGGCCGAAGCAGTAGTCGAGCCGGTTGTTGAACCCGTTACTGAACCTACGGTTGAACCGGTTACAGAGCAGGATGTCGCCCCGAAGGCAGACAACGCGCAAGAAAAAAGCTAATCACACAATAAGGGTCTGACGTGCGCCTGATTATCACTTTACTGATGGCCTGGTGCCTCAGCCAGGGGGCGTACGCAGCGACGGCCCCCAACGCTCGACAAATCGCCCAGGAACTGGAACAGGCAAAGGCGGCAAAGCCTGCCCAGCCTGAAACCGTCGAGGCGTTACAAAATGCCCTGACCGCGCTCGAGGAGCAGAAAAGCTCTCTTGAGCGCGCTGCGCAGTACCAGCAGGTTATCGACAACTTCCCCAAACTCTCCCAGACGCTACGTAATCAGCTCAACAACCTGCGCGACGATCCGCGTCAGGTGCCGGAAGGCATGAGTACCGATGCGCTGAATCAGGAGATTTTGCAGGTCAGCAGTCAACTGCTGGAAAAAAGCCGCCTTGCCCAACAGGAGCAGGAGCGCGCCCGCGATATCGCCGACTCTCTGAACCAGCTTCCCCAACAGCAGACCGACGCGCGCCGCCAGCTCAACGATGTAGAACGTCGCATCGGGACGCAGGCCGGTAATACGCCGCTGGCACAGGCACAAAGCCTCAACCTGCAGGCTGATTCCAGCAAGCTAAAAGCGCTGGTCGATGAACTCGAACTGGCGCAACTCTCCGCCAATAACCGCCAGGAGCTGGCGCGAATGCGCTCGGAGCTGGCACAGAAGCAAAGTGAGCAGTTGGATGCCTATCTGCAAGCGCTGCGCAACCAGCTTAACAGCCAGCGTCAGCGCGAAGCCGAACGGGCGCTGGAAAGCACCGAACTGCTGGCGGAAAACAGCGAAAACCTGCCGACGGGTATCGTTGACCAGTTCAAAATTAACCGCGAGCTTTCTCAGGCGCTGAACCAGCAGGCCCAGCGTATGGATCTGGTGGCTTCACAACAGCGCCAGGCCGCCAATCAGACGCTGCAGGTGCGTCAGGCCCTGAACACGCTGCGCGAGCAGTCGCAGTGGCTGGGCTCGTCTAACCTGCTCGGTGAAGCCCTACGCGCACAGGTCGCCCGTCTGCCAGAAATGCCAAAACCGCAGCAGCTTGATACCGAAATGGCCCAGCTGCGCGTGCATCGTCTGCGCTATGAAGATTTGCTGAACAAGCAGCCGCAGCTGCGCCAGATTCGTCAGGCCGACGGCCAACCGTTGACCAGCGAAGAGAACCGCATTCTTGAAGCCCAACTGCGCACCCAGCGCGAATTACTCAACTCCCTGCTACAGGGTGGCGACACGCTGATCCTCGAACTGACCAAGCTGAAAGTCTCCAACAGCCAGCTGGAAGACGCGCTGAAAGAGGTCAACGAAGCGACCCATCGCTATCTGTTCTGGACTTCCGACGTGCGGCCTATCGATTTCAGTTGGCCGATTGAAATCGCGCAGGACCTGCGCCGCCTGATCTCGCTCGATACCTTTAGCCAGCTCGGCAAAGCCAGCATGATGATGCTCACCAGCCGCCAGACGCTGTTCCCGCTGTTTGGCGCCCTGCTGCTGGTTGGCTTCAGCATCAGCTCGCGTAAACACTTCACCCGTTTTCTGGAACGTTCCAGCGCCCGTGTGGGCAAAGTTACCCAGGACCACTTCTGGCTGACCATGCGCACGGTCTTCTGGTCGATTCTGGTGGCCTCGCCGCTGCCGGTACTATGGGCAACGCTTGGCTATGGTTTGCAGGAGGCATGGCCCTTCCCGCTCGCGGTGGCCGTCGGCGATGGTGTCACCGCCACCGTACCGCTGCTATGGGTGGTGATGATCTGCGCGGCGTTTGCCCGCACCAACGGCCTGTTTATCGTCCACTTTGGTTGGCCGCAGCACCGCGTGGCCCGCGCCATGCGCTACTACCTGATGAGCATCGGGCTTATCGTGCCGCTGATTATGGCGCTGATCATGTTCGATAATCTCAACGATCGTGAGTTCTCCGCGTCGCTTGGCAGGCTCTGCTTTATCCTGATCTGCGGCGCGCTGGCGATGGTAACGTTGAGCCTGAAACGCGCCGGGATCCCGCTGTATCTCGATAAAAGCGGCAGTGGTGAAAACCGGGTTAACCTGCTGCTGTGGAACCTGATGATTGGCGCGCCGCTGCTGGCGATTTTCACCGCAGCGGTGGGCTACCTTGCCACCTCGCAGGCGCTGCTGGCGCGTCTGGAAACCTCAGTCGCTATCTGGTTCTTGCTGCTGGTGATTTACCACGTCATCCGCCGCTGGATGCTGATTCAGCGCCGTCGTCTGGCCTTTGACCGCGCCAAACACAAGCGCGCGGAAATGCTGGCGCACCGCGCCCGTGGCGAAGAAGAAGCGCACGCCACCAGTCTGGAAGGGTCGGCCGAGCAGGAGGTGAGCGAAGTCAACCTCGATACCATCAGCGAGCAGTCGCTGCGCCTGGTGCGTTCGATTCTGATGCTGATTGCACTGGTGTCGGTGATTATCCTGTGGTCGGAAATCCACTCGGCGTTTGGCTTCCTCGAAAACATTTCGCTGTGGGACGTCACCTCAACGGTACAAGGCGTTGAAAGCATCGAGCCGATTACCCTCGGTGCCGTGTTGATCGCGATTCTGGTGCTGATCATCACCACTCAACTGGTACGTAACCTTCCCGCGCTGCTGGAACTGGCTATTCTGCAACACCTGGATTTAACGCCGGGTACCGGCTATGCCATTACCACCATCACCAAATATCTACTGCTGTTGATAGGCGGGCTGGTTGGATTCTCGATGATTGGTATTGAATGGTCGAAGCTACAGTGGCTAGTCGCCGCGCTCGGTGTCGGTCTCGGCTTTGGTTTGCAGGAGATTTTCGCCAACTTCATCTCCGGCCTGATTATTCTGTTTGAGAAGCCGATCCGTATTGGCGATACCGTCACCATTCGAGACCTGACCGGCAGCGTGACCAAAATCAACACCCGCGCCACCACCATCAGCGACTGGGACCGCAAAGAGATTATCGTGCCGAACAAGGCGTTTATCACCGAGCAGTTCATCAACTGGTCGCTGTCGGATTCGGTTACGCGCGTGGTGTTAAGTATTCCCGCGCCGTCGGACGCCAACAGTGAAGAGGTGGCGCAAATCCTGCTGACCGCTGCCCACCGCTGTTCGTTGGTGATTGATAACCCGGCACCGGAAGCGTTTCTTGTGGATTTACAGCAGGGGATTCAGATTTTCGAGCTGCGCATCTACGCCGCCGAGATGGGTCACCGTATGCCGCTGCGTCACGAGCTGCACCAGCTGATTCTGGCCGGGTTCCGCCAGCACGGTATCGATATGCCGTTCCCACCGTTCCAGATGCGTCTGGAGACCCTGGATGGCCGGAAAACGGGAAGAACGCTGACCTCCGCAGGCAAACGTCAGCCAGGAAGTCTGTAATACATGGGTAGCCCGGATGAGGTGCGTAAGCACCGACTCCGGGGAAATCCTGGCGTCACTACGTTCGGCCGGGCTACCACTGATTTACTCTGCCACCAGAACCGGCTGACGGTTAATACGGCGATGATAGTTCTCATAAATCGCCATCGCCAGCAGCGAGAAGAAGATTGGCCCACCGACCATCCACAGCGCGCTACTCCAGTCCCCTGCTTCAATCACCGGCTGAATAATGGTGAAGATGTTCGCGAAGGTCACGATCAGCACCACCACGCTGGTTGCCAGCAGGGTTGAGCCTTTGTTTTTGAAAATCACAAACGGACGTTCGAGATCCATTTTGGCCTTAAAGAACGGGAAGGCCAGCGCCAGGAACAGGTACGGCAGGGTCATCGACACGTTCGCCATCAGCGTCAGTTTGTTATAGAACGCCGACGCGGTATCACCACCAAACGACACCAGCAGAATAAACGCGCTGACCAGCAGGCACTGCATCCACATCGCGGTGGACGGCATACCGTTGGCGTTCAGGCGAGTCATCGACGCTGGCCACAGCGCTTTTGGCGTACCCTGAATAATCGCCTTCAGCGGCGAGTAACTCAGGGTGAAGAATGCCCCGGTGTAGGCGAGGAACATCGACAGACCGGTGATGCGCGCAAACCACACGCCCACGGTTGCTGCCACGTCCGGCGACAGGTGCATGGCGTTACCAAGCGTTGAGCCCAGGCTAGTCATCAGCACGTAGGTAATGTTGCCGAGGTTCACCGAACGGTCGCTCAGAATCTGCTGCCAGTTGGTGCTCACCCCCCACAGGAAGATCGCCAGCGAATAACCGATAGAAATAACAATCGCCGCAAAAACAATTCCTTTGGCGAAGTTCTTTTCCGGTTTCTCGGTTTTATCCACCAGACCGCCAACGGCTTCAATACCGCCGTAAGCAAAAATAGCGAATACCACAAACGATAATACCGCCAGACCGGATTGATAACCGGGGTTAGGCGAGGCGGTGAAATTAAGTGGCTGGGCGAAGTGGCCGCCATTTAATAACAAAATGGCAATACTCACTAACAATAAAACTAAATTCAGACACATTACGGAAATACCGCCAACGGCAGTAATGCGGGCAATCTTATTAATACCTTTCGATGCTACCGTCGTCACCAGCACCATCCAGAGCACCGCCAGCAGACCAACAACCTGCGTCGATTGCAGCCCCGCCACGCTCCAGTGCTGCGTCATGTCTGCGCCGAACACGAAGGTAGAGAACGGCACCCACACCTTGGCAGAGGTACTGACCATCCAGACAACGTAGGATGAGAACCACATAAAGGTGCCAATAAACGCATAGCGTGGGCCAACGCTGTTATTCATCCAGGAATAGATCCCGCCCTCTTCTTTACGATAGGCCGAGCCCATTTCCGCCATCATTAAGGCGAAGGGGATAAAGAATAAAAGCGCGGAAAATATATACCAGGTAATTGCGCTATAGCCCATCAGATAAAAGGCGGAGGGGCTATTAGCAAAGCCAAAGACTGACGTAAATATCATAAGGATGAGTCCTATCAGGCTCATCTTTTTAATTGATTGGGTCATGTGACCATCCCTTATTTTGGATCATTTTTTTTACACATCGACAGGGCACCGCGCTGCATGCTTGCGAAAACAAGGCAACGGAAAATCGACGCGAGAAATTGCTGGCTGGATGATAGCAAATAACCAGACTAATCTTGTGACCTTAAGAGGGAATTTGAAAATATATCACTAAGAATGGCGCAAAAAGCGCCATTTTATCTTTCAGGAGAGCGAGTTATGCGCGATCGACGCTAAAGGCCAGCACCTCAGCCAGCGTTTCCGTCCCCAGCGCCAGCATGATCAGGCGATCAACGCCCAGCGCCACGCCGGAGCAGTCCGGCAGGCCAGCGGCCAACGCGTCCAGCAGGTTTTGATCGATAGGCTGCTGCGGCAGGCCGCGCGCCGCGCGCTTACGGTTATCCTGCTCAAAGCGCTGCTGCTGTTCACGAGCATCGGTCAGCTCGTGGAAACCATTCGCCAGCTCAATACCCTTGAAGTAAACCTCAAAGCGTTCGGCCACGCGGTGGTCTTCAGCGCTAATCTGCGCCAACGATGCCTGGCTTGCCGGGAAGTGATAAACGAAGGCTGGGCGGTCTTTACCAATGTGCGGCTCTACGCCGAAGGCAAACAACAGCTGCAGCAGCGTGTCGCGGTCTTCTTCGGTATCAGCCACATTGCTCAGGTCGAGCTTCGCCGCCGCTTCGCGCAGCTGCGTTTTGTCGGCAGACAGCGGGTCAATCTCCAGATGGCGCTGGAATGCCTGCTGATAGGAGAGGCTTTCTGCCGGCTGGGTTTCCAGCACCTGCTGCAGCAGATCGTCCACTTCGTTGATCAGGCGATACATATCAAAGTGCGGACGATACCACTCCAGCATGGTGAATTCCGGGTTATGGTGGCGCCCCATCTCTTCGTTGCGGAAGCTACGGCAAAGCTGGAACACCGGGCCACACCCCGCCGCCAGCAGGCGCTTCATGTGGTATTCCGGGCTGGTCATCAGATACAGGTTCATCCCCTGGGAATGGCCTGGGCCAACAAAGCGAGTCTCAAACGGAACCAGATGAATGTCAGTTACCGTTGCCTGGCTCATACAAGGCGTCTCCACCTCCAGTACTCCACGGTCGGCAAAGAAACGGCGGATTTCCGCCATCAGTGCCGCACGCTTTAACAGGTTAGGGATGGATGCGCTCGGCTGCCAGGTTGCCGTCTCGCTCATGTTTTTTTCTCCGATTTCAGACAAGGGCACGAAGTCTACCCGCAAGTGATACACGACACAAATATTGCTCAATCATTTCCCCTATGGCCGGGGGCAACATTTCCCTAATTAATTCCGCAATGTAATTCATCAGCTACAGTGATAAATAGCCGCACATAACGACAAAAAAATCGAACACATCAAATTTCCCCCACAACCCTACGGGTATACTGCTTTACCCATAAAGGAGCAGTGGAAACGTTTTTGCGCAGGCCACGTGATATCCCCCAACGCAGCCTGTTGTGAAATAACAAAAATCTGGAGGAATGTCGTGCAAACCTTTCAAGCCGATCTAGCCATTATTGGCGCAGGCGGGGCCGGGCTACGTGCTGCTATCGCAGCCGCTCAGGCCAACCCAAAAGCCAAAATCGCGTTGATCTCAAAAGTTTATCCTATGCGCAGCCACACGGTGGCCGCTGAAGGTGGCTCCGCCGCCGTCGCACAGGACCATGATAGCTTCGAATACCATTTTCACGACACCGTCGCCGGTGGCGACTGGCTTTGCGAGCAGGATGTCGTCGATTACTTCGTCCATCATTGCCCAACCGAAATGACCCAGCTCGAACAGTGGGGCTGCCCGTGGAGTCGTCGTCCTGACGGCAGCGTCAACGTTCGCCGCTTCGGCGGAATGAAGATTGAACGCACCTGGTTTGCCGCCGATAAGACCGGCTTCCATATGCTGCATACCCTGTTCCAGACCTCCCTTCAGTTCCCGCAAATCCAACGCTTTGATGAGCACTTCGTCCTCGATATTCTGGTCGATGATGGTCAGGCTCGCGGCCTGGTGGCGATGAACATGATGGAAGGCACGATGGTGCAAATTCGCGCCAACGCGGTGGTGATGGCCACCGGCGGCGCAGGCCGCGTCTATCGCTACAACACCAACGGCGGCATCGTCACCGGTGATGGCATGGGCATGGCGCTGGGCCACGGCGTTCCGCTGCGCGACATGGAGTTCGTCCAGTATCACCCGACCGGCCTGCCGGGCTCGGGCATCCTGATGACCGAAGGCTGCCGCGGTGAAGGCGGTATTCTGGTCAACAAAAATGGCTATCGCTACCTGCAGGATTACGGCATGGGCCCGGAAACCCCGCTGGGCGAGCCGAAAAACAAATATATGGAGCTGGGTCCACGCGACAAAGTCTCCCAGGCCTTCTGGCATGAATGGCGCAAAGGCAACACCGTGCCTACGCCGCGCGGCGACGTGGTCTACCTCGACCTGCGTCACCTTGGCGAGAAAAAGCTGCTGGAGCGTCTGCCGTTCATCTGCGAACTGGCAAAAGCCTACGTTGGCGTCGACCCGGTGAAAGAGCCGATTCCGGTTCGCCCAACCGCGCATTACACCATGGGCGGCATCGAAACCGACCAGCAGTGTGAAACCCGCATTAAAGGGCTGTTTGCCGTCGGCGAATGTTCTTCCGTCGGCCTGCACGGCGCCAACCGTCTGGGCTCCAACTCGCTGGCAGAACTGGTGGTCTTTGGCCGCATGGCCGGTGAGCAGGCGATGGCCCGTGCGGCAACCGCCGGTGAAGCCAACGGCAGCGCGCTGGACGCGCAGGTCAGCGACATCGAAAACCGCCTGAAAGCGCTGGTGAATCAGGAAGGCAGCGAAAGCTGGTCGAAGATCCGCGACGAGATGGGCCTGTCGATGGAAGAAGGCTGCGGCATTTACCGTACGCCGGAGCTGATGCAGAAAACCATCGATAAGCTGGCGGAACTGCAGGAGCGCTTCAAGCGCGTCCGCATTACCGATACCTCAAGCGTCTTCAACACCGACCTGCTCTATACCATCGAGCTGGGCCATGGTCTGAACGTGGCTGAATGTATGGCGCACTCCGCCATGGCGCGTAAAGAGTCTCGCGGCGCACACCAGCGTCTGGACGAAGGCTGTACCGAACGTGACGATGTCAACTTCCTCAAGCATACCCTCGCCTTCCGCGACGCCGACGGCACCACGCGCCTCGACTACAGCGATGTGAAGATAACGACCCTGCCACCGGCAAAACGCGTCTATGGCGCCGAAGCCGAAGCGGCCGAGAAGAAGGAGACGGCGAATGGCTGAGATGCAGAATTTAAAAATTGAGATTGTGCGCTACAACCCGGAAGTGGACAGCGCACCGCACAGCGCCTTCTATGAGGTGCCTTACGATGAGCAGACTTCACTGCTGGATGCCCTGGGCTACATCAAAGATAACCTCGCGCCGGACCTGAGCTACCGCTGGTCCTGCCGTATGGCTATCTGTGGTTCTTGCGGCATGATGGTCAACAAGGTGCCGAAGCTCGCCTGTAAAACCTTCCTGCGTGAATACACCAAAGGCATCAAGGTTGAGGCGCTGGCAAACTTCCCTATCGAGCGCGATCTGGTGGTCGATATGACCCACTTTATCGAGAGCCTGGAAGCGACTAAGCCGTACATCATCGGCAACCCGCGCACACCGGATCAAGGGCCAAACACCCAAACCCCGGCGCAGATGGCGAAGTACCACCAGTTCTCCGGCTGCATCAACTGCGGCCTGTGCTATGCCGCCTGCCCGCAGTTTGGCCTGAACCCAGAGTTCATCGGCCCGGCGGCGATTACCCTGGCGCATCGCTACAACGAAGACAGCCGTGACCACGGTAAGAAAGAGCGCATGGCGCAGCTGAACGGCCAGAACGGCGTCTGGACCTGTACGTTTGTGGGCTACTGCTCCGAAGTGTGTCCGAAACACGTCGACCCAGCAGCCGCCATTCAGCAGGGCAAAGTGGAAAGCTCGAAAGACTTTCTTATCGCTACCCTGAAACCACGCTAAGGAGTGCATGATGACGACTAAACGCAAACCCTATGTACGGCCAATGCCGTCCACCTGGTGGAGAAAGCTGCCGTTTTATCGCTTCTATATGCTGCGTGAAGGGACGGCGGTGCCAACGGTATGGTTCAGCATCGTGCTGATTTACGGTCTGTTTGCGCTGAAGCACGGTGCAGAAAGCTGGGCGGGATACGTTGGTTTCCTGCAAAACCCGGTGGTGGTGGTGCTGAACCTGATTACCCTGGCCGCCGCGCTGCTGCATACCAAAACCTGGTTTGAGCTGGCGCCAAAGGCTGCCAACATCATCGTTAAAAGCGAAAAAATGGGGCCAGAGCCGATTATCAAAGGGCTTTGGGTGGTTACCGCGCTAGTCAGCGTGGTGATTCTGTTTGTCGCGCTGTTCTGGTAAGGAGACTGGTATGATTAACCCGAACCCAAAACGTTCCGATGAACCGGTATTCTGGGGTCTGTTTGGCGCAGGCGGCATGTGGGGCGCGATTATTGCACCGGTCATCGTGCTGCTGGTTGGCGTACTGCTGCCGTTAGGCCTGGCACCGGCCGATGCTTTCAGCTACGAACGCGTGCTGGGCTTTGCCCACAGCCTGATTGGCCGCGCATTTATCTTCCTGATGATCGTTCTGCCGCTGTGGTGTGGTCTGCACCGTATTCACCATGCGATGCATGATCTGAAGATCCACGTCCCGAACGGGAAATGGGTGTTCTACGGTCTGGCAGCGATTCTGACGGTGGTCACACTGGTCGGCGTGCTGTTTATTTAACGCCGTGCCGCTTCCCGGCGGCGCTACGCCTGGCCGGGCTACGACATCACACGTAGCCCGGCCGAGGCTATTAATGCGCGCTCATCTTTAAGCCAATAATTCCCATCACAATCAGCGCCAGGCTGGCGATGCGCATCGGGCTTGCTGACTCACCCAGCAGCAGAATGCCGGTAATCGCCGCGCCAACCGCGCCAATCCCCGTCCATACCGCATAGGCCGTTCCTACCGGCAGACTTTTCATCGCCCACGACAGCAGCGCCATGCTGGCAATCATCGCCACAATGGTAATTACGCTCGGCACCAGGCGGCTAAAACCATGAGTGTATTTCAGGCCGACAGCCCAGACGACTTCGAGCAGGCCAGCAATAAAGAGAATTAACCAGGACATTTCAGGCTCCATAACGATGGGGCCGTCCCCGGTTGAGATACGCTTACGGGTCGTCCCGCAAGGTGTTGGAAAGTATAACGGGGGGATTATAGGCGTTGAAAAACGACGGTACAACCGTGCGTCGTACCGTCAGATTCGATTTATTGCTGCGCCTTGGTTGCGGCCCCAGAAATAGCGCTACCACCGTCGGAAATATCCTCGCCGAGTCCTCGCGTGGTGTTACAGGCCGTGAGCACAGAGGAGAGAACCAGAACCGTAAAAAATGCTGCGATCGCTTTTTTCACCATAATGTCATCCTTAAGAGCCAGTTATCGTTATCTTGCTTCATAAGCATAGACAACTTCACTCAGGATGTTGGATGTCAGCGTTTTTTTTCGGAAGAAGACGAAGCGGGAAAAGCAGAAGATTGGATCAAGCGTGGAAAAAGGCTGGCGCAGCATCACTGCTGCGCCGGGCGATCAATGCATGAATTACTTCACGCGAGATACGTATTCGCCGGAGCGGGTATCCACTTTGATCACTTCGCCAATCTGGACGAACAGTGGAACTTTAACCACTGCGCCAGTGGACAGGGTAGCTGGTTTGCCGCCAGTACCTGCGGTATCGCCTTTCAGACCTGGATCGGTTTCAATGATTTCCAGTTCAACGAAGTTCGGCGGAGTCACGGAGATAGGCTGACCGTTCCACAGGGTCACGATGCATTCAGCCTGATCCAGCAGCCATTTCGCGTTTTCGCCAACGGCTTTCTCATCGGCAGCCAGCTGCTCGAAGGTTTCGTTGTTCATGAAGTGCCAGAATTCACCGTCGGTGTACAGGAAGGTGAGGTTCATGTCGGCAACGTCTGCGCCTTCAGCGGAGTCGGTAGACTTGAAGGTTTTCTCTACGCGAGTACCGGTCAGCAGGCGGCGCAGCTTAACGCGTGCGAATGCCTGACCTTTACCCGGCTTAACGAATTCACTGGCTTCAACCGCGTACGGTTCGCCGTCCATCATGATTTTAAGACCAGCACGAAAATCGTTGCTATAGTAAGTCGCCATAAGGCCCTCTGAAATTGTTAAATGGTAGCTAAGCCACAAAATGGCGCATATTGTAACCCTAAATACCCCATCCAGAGAAGATTGGTTGATGCAACTTGCCGATGTTCTCACCGATCCGGATGAACTATTACGTCTTCTGAATATAGACGCTGATGAAAATCTGCTCGCTGGCCGTGAGGCTAAGCGCCTGTTTGCCCTGCGCGTTCCGCGCGCATTTGTGGCGCGCATGGAGAAAGGCAACCCGAACGATCCGCTTTTACGTCAGGCACTTACCTCGCAGGAAGAGTTTATCGCCGCCCCTGGTTTTTCCACCGATCCGCTGGAAGAACAGCACAGCGTGGTGCCTGGCCTGCTGCATAAGTACCATAACCGTGCGTTATTGCTGGTAAAAGGCGGCTGCGCGGTAAATTGCCGTTATTGCTTCCGTCGTCACTTCCCGTACGCCGAGAACCAGGGCAATAAGCGGAACTGGCAGGCTGCGCTGGACTATGTCAGTGCGCATCCGGAACTCGACGAGATCATTTTCTCCGGCGGCGATCCGCTGATGGCAAAAGATCACGAACTGGACTGGCTACTCACCCAACTGGAAGCCATCCCGCACATCAAGCGCCTGCGTATTCATAGCCGCTTGCCGATCGTCATTCCGGCTCGCATTACCGACACGCTGGTTAGCCGCTTTGCGAATTCATCGCTGCAGATCCTGCTGGTTAACCATATCAACCACGCCAACGAGATTGACGATGCCTTCCGCCATGCCATGGGGCAACTGCGCCGCGTGGGCGTAACGCTGCTCAACCAGAGCGTGCTGCTGCGCGGCGTGAACGATAATGCACAAACCCTGGCCAATCTCAGCAATGCGCTGTTTGATGCTGGCGTGATGCCATATTACCTGCACGTGCTGGATAAAGTTCAGGGCGCGGCCCACTTCCTCGTCAGCGATGACGAAGCGCGCGAAATTATGCGCGAGCTGCTCACGCTTATCTCCGGTTATATGGTGCCGAAACTGGCGCGAGAAATTGGCGGCGAGCCAAGTAAAACGCCGCTGGATCTCCAGCTACGTCAGCGATAAATGAAATAAAGGGGCAGACTTCGGTCTGCCTGTTTTTTTGGACATCATAACGGTCTGTGTTATTTTAACGATTCATATCGCCATTAAAAATAAACCAAATCAATAAGTTAAATAAATACATTTAACTAAAAAATGGTTAAGGAGAACCGTTTGTCTATTTCCATCAAAGGCATTAACGCAGGCGTCATTCGTCAGGAAAATAATTTCATTGCGCTGGCCCTGAAAATTAAAGAGCCGCGTAAAAAAGAGTCGCTCTTTTTCCTGCCCGCTATCGCCCTGAAAGACCTGTTTATCGCCCTCGAATACCGCCTCGCGCAGCTTCCTCTGCTCAGCGTAGACGAGCGCAGCCGCTACGAAAAAGCGCGCGATAAAGCCGCGCAGAAAATGCACCAGAATATCCCGGCGCTTCAGCGTGAAGCGCTGGAGCATGCTGACGTCAATCTGCGCGTCAACGCCATCTCGCTCACCAACGATGACAATGAAAGCCAGACGTTCACCCTGACGCTGCACTCCGGTAAAAAGGTCGAGCTGGTTGTTGATCTGCTGCAAATCGAGCTGCTGGTGACCGTAATGGTCCATGCCATCAATAACGCGGGGATGAACGAACTGTCGCTGCGTATCTCTTCCATGCTGGATTTCCTGCCGCTGTACGACGTGGACTACAAGGCAGGCGGCAACCTGGAGTATGACTCCTACGACCATCCAGCCTGGAAACGAAACCTGTTCGTTCACCATCTGGCGGTTGTCTATCGTTATACCGATAGCGAAGGGAACACGCAGTTTAGCGGGACGGCGATCAAAACGCGCAGCAAGCCGGGCACCAAAGACGTCGAGGCTGTCACCCGTCGACTGTTAGATTGCAGCCCAAGGCTGCAGAAACTCGCGGGCTTACCGTGCCAGGTTTTTGTCAGAGCGCTCTCTTCTGACAAACGTAAAACCTTCACGGCGGATGCCTATATGCAGGCGCTGTATCAGCTACAGCAAAGCGTAGAAAAAAACGCAGAGAAAGCCTGAAGCACTACGCCCCCGGAATACTAGCGGGGGCGCTACGCATGAATCAGTTCGGGCACTTATAGACCTGGCCGTTCATTTCGCTGTCGGTCGGCACGAAGCTGGAGAGCATGCCTTGCGTTGGGCTGCTCACGCCATAAATCACGTTTCCGCCCATTTCAGCGGCATGGTTACGCAGCGCATTTGCCGCACCGCGCATAGAGCCGCCTTCCGCGCCCTGCTGCCCTGACAGCCAGTTACCCTGCGCCCCAGTCGCCGTACCCAGCAACTGACACTCCGCGCTCGGCTTCTCTTCTACAAAGCGCACGTTCTGGCCGCCAGAGGTCAGTTCCGTGGTTGAGCTACAGCCGGCCAGCAGCAGCGCCGCACCAACGATCCCTGCCAAATATTTTACCTGCATGTTATTCCCCATAATCAATGAGCTGGACGCAAGTCGTCCGTGTGTAAACCTTATACTAAAAAGATGACCAAAAGAGAATTCCCCGTGCGTTTTTACAACGGGCATGACAACTCCTTGATCCCTCCCATCTAAATGTATTCCGATAATCGCCTAAGGATATCGTCATTAACCTCGATATGGTTTTAGTGTTGCCAGGTGCAACGTGATGCACGGCATTAAAAAACCAAGGAGGCAACATGAGTAAAACATCCTCAGGAGAGGACAAGGTGACGTGGGTAGGTTATTTCGTTTTCCTGCTGACCATTATATTTTTCTCAGGCTGCTTTGCGAAAAGCACCGAATGGTGGCGCGTTTTTGACTTTACGGTTCTGAATGGCAGTTTTGGGCAGGTGAATACGGCGGGAGAAAACGCGTTATCTTTCCGTGGGGTGGGTGGGGTAGGAGCGAAAGATGGCTTCCTGTTTGCCCTTGAGCTTGCCCCATCCGTCATTTTATCACTGGGGATCATCTCGGTTACTGAAGGGCTGGGTGGGCTTCGCGCCGCACAACAGCTGATGACCCCCATTCTGCGTCCTATACTGGGCATCCCCGGCATCTGCTCGCTGGCGCTTATCGCAAATCTACAAAACACCGATGCGGCGGCAGGCATGACCAAAGAGCTTGCCGACGAAGGAGCTATCAGCGATCAAGAACGCGCAATTTTCGCCACCTTCCAGACCAGCGGAAGCGCCATTATCACCAACTACTTCTCTTCCGGCGCAGCGCTGTTTACGGTCATCAGCGTCCCGGTGATTACCCCCCTGGTTGTCATTCTGGTGTTTAAGTTTATCGGCGCCAATTTCTTGCGCTTGTGGATCGCGCACTGTGAAAACCGCACACAGCAGGAGGCAAAAGAATGACGACGTTGCCGCGCAAAAATATCATGGATTTATTTATCGACGGCGCTCGCCGTGGGTTTACCATCGCCACAACCAGCCTATTGCCCAACGTGGTGATGGCATTCGTCATCATCCAGGCGCTTAAGGTCACCGGACTACTGGATATCGTTGGCAAGGTCTGCGAGCCCGTGATGGCATTGTGGGGGCTACCCGGCGTGGCCGCCACGGTGTTGCTCGCGTCGGTGATGAGCATGGGCGGAGGCGTCGGCGTATGCGCAAGCCTGGTGGTTGCCGGCACGCTCAGCGGTCATGATGCCACCGTGCTTTTGCCCGCCATTTATCTGATGGGTAACCCGGTTCAGAATACCGGCCGCTGTCTCGGCACCGCAGGCGTGAATCCGAAGTATTATCCCCATATCATCGTTATCTGTATCGCCAACGCCCTGCTCTCCATGTGGGTGATGCAGATACTTTTCTAAGGAAGAATGATGAATTTCTCTTTGCTGGAGCCACGCTTATTTCGCAATGCGCACCTCTTCGCACCTGAAGAGCGCGGTATGTGCGATCTCCTCGTCGCCGGAGGAAAAATTATCGCCATTGAACAGGCTGGCGCAGACATCGCCCTCCCGGACTGCCCAATAAGCGACCTTAACGGGGCGACCGTGTGCCCTGGCTTTATCGACCAGCACGTGCATCTGATTGGCGGCGGCGGCGAGGCAGGTCCTCATACGCGGACCCCGGAAGTACGCCTGTCGAAACTTGTCGCTGCCGGGATCACCTCGGTCGTTGGCTTACTCGGCACCGACGGCGTGACACGTCATCCTGAGTCGTTACTGGCCAAAACCCGCGCGCTGGAGTACGAAGGGATAAGCGCCTGGATGCTGACCGGCGCTTATGGGCTTCCGTCGCCCACGCTAACCGGCAGCGTCGAAAAAGACGTTGCGCTTATTGATAAAGTCATTGGCGTCAAATGTGCGATTTCCGACCACCGCTCATCGGCACCGACGTCCGCGCAACTCGCCACGATGGCGGCACAATCACGGGTTGGCGGCCTGTTGGGAACCAAAGCCGGGATTTCCGTTTTTCATATGGGCAACAGCCCACGTGAACTGGAACCCGTCTATGACATATTGCATCATGCCGATGTTCCGATAACCAAGCTGCTTCCCACCCACGTTAATCGCGCTCAGTCGCTGTTTCTTGCCGCCCTGCGCTTTGCCCGGGAAGGTGGATACATCGATATCACCAGCAGCATCGACGAGCCTATCGACCCCGCAAGCGCCATTATGATGGCCCGGGAAGGCGATGTTCCCTCATCAAGAGTAACACTGAGTTCAGACGGTAACGGAAGCCAACCGCATTTTGACGCCAACGGTAACCTGATAGGCATCGGCGTCGCCGGGTTCGAATCGCTGTTGGAAACGGTACAGAAGTTAGTGAAACAGCATCATCTTCCGCTGGAAGAGGCGCTGTTGCCGCTCACCCGTAACGTGGCGGAATTTCTTGGGTTTGGTCATAAGGGACGACTGTCGCCGGGCTGTGATGCCGACTTTATCGTTCTGGATGAGGAACTGCGTATTCAGGAAGTATGGGCGAAGGGAAAGCAGATGGTGCGCGACGGTAAAGCCTGCGTTAAAGGCACTTTCGAGGAATAACACCCCAGCACATAAAGAAAAACCCCCGAGCATTTCTGCTCGGGGGTTTCTTGATGCTATGGGGTATAGCGCACGATTACATCATGCCGCCCATACCGCCCATGCCACCCATGCCGCCAGCTGCGCCTAAATCAGGAGCATCGCCTTTTGGCAGGTCGGTCACCATGCACTCGGTGGTGATCATCAGGCCCGCAACGGATGCCGCGTACTGCAGAGCAGAACGGGTCACTTTAGTTGGGTCCAGGATACCGAAGTCGATCATGTTGCCGTATTCTTCAGTTGCGGCGTTGTAACCGTAGTTACCTTCGCCCGCTTTCACGTTGTTCGCAACAACAGATGGCTCTTCACCGGCGTTGGAAACGATCTGACGCAGTGGCGCTTCCATTGCGCGCAGCGCAACTTTGATACCGACGTTCTGATCTTCGTTCTGAGCAGCCAGGCCAGCCAGTTTAGCGGCTACGCGAACCAGCGCTACACCACCACCAGCAACCACGCCTTCTTCTACCGCAGCACGGGTCGCGTGCAGGGCATCGTCAACGCGTGCTTTTTTCTCTTTCATTTCAACTTCGGTGGCAGCACCGACTTTGATTACCGCAACGCCGCCAGCCAGTTTCGCTACGCGTTCCTGCAGTTTTTCACGGTCGTAGTCAGAAGTTGCTTCTTCAATCTGTTTGCGGATCTGAGCAACGCGGCCCTGGATCGCCGCTTCTTCACCCACGCCATCGATGATGGTGGTGGTGTCTTTGTTGATCACAACGCGTTTAGCCTGACCCAGGTCTTCCAGGGTAGCTTTTTCCAGCTCCATACCGATCTCTTCAGAGATAACGGTACCGCCGGTCAGGGTTGCGATGTCCTGCAGCATCGCTTTACGACGGTCGCCGAAGCCAGGTGCTTTAACAGCAGCGACTTTCACGATACCGCGCATGGTGTTAACCACCAGGGTAGCCAGCGCTTCGCCTTCAACATCTTCAGCGATGATAACCAGTGGTTTGCCGGCTTTCGCAACGGCTTCCAGAACTGGCAGCATTTCGCGGATGTTGGATACTTTTTTGTCAGCCAGCAGGATGAACGGGCTTTCCAGCTCAACAGCACCAGTCTCTGGTTTGTTGATGAAGTATGGGGACAGGTAACCACGGTCGAACTGCATACCTTCAACTACGTCCAGTTCGTCTTCCAGACCGGTACCGTCTTCAACGGTGATCACGCCTTCTTTACCGACTTTATCCATCGCTTCAGCGATCAGTTTACCTACGGTTTCGTCGGAGTTAGCGGAGATGGTACCAACCTGAGCAATCGCTTTAGAGTCGGAGCAAGGAACGGACAGTGCTTTCAGTTCTTCAACCGCAGCAACGACAGCTTTGTCGATACCACGTTTCAGGTCCATTGGGTTCATGCCCGCAGCAACGGCTTTCAGGCCTTCTGCGATGATAGCCTGAGCCAGTACGGTCGCGGTGGTGGTACCGTCGCCTGCAGCGTCGTTCGCTTTGGAGGCAACTTCTTTTACCATCTGAGCACCCATGTTTTCGAACTTGTCTTCCAGTTCGATTTCACGTGCTACAGATACACCATCTTTGGTGATGGTTGGTGCGCCGAAGGATTTGTCCAGAACAACGTTACGGCCTTTAGGGCCCAGGGTAACTTTAACTGCGTCTGCCAGTACGTTAACGCCGCGCAGCATTTTTACACGAGCGTCGTTACCAAATTTTACGTCTTTAGCTGCCATTTCTTCTATTCCTCAAATTCGTTCGCGCGTTGCTTACGCTTCAACAATTGCCAGGATGTCGCTTTCAGACATGATCAACACTTCTTCATTGTCGATCTTCTCAGATTTCACGCCGTAGCCATCGTTGAAAATCACGATGTCACCAACTTTAACGTCCAGCGGCTGCACGGTCCCGTTTTCCAGGATGCGGCCCTTACCGACAGCGATGATTTCGCCACGAGTTGATTTTGCTGCCGCAGAACCGGTCAGAACGATGCCGCCAGCAGATTTGGTTTCAACTTCTTTGCGTTTGACGATCACACGATCATGTAACGGACGAATACTCATTGATAGCTCTCCTTTGAGAAAGTCATTATCAGTTATGGGTGATGCCGGGCCGTAAGCGGTTTTCCGGCTAGTGCCTGAGAGATGGGGATGGTTATTTTGCCCTTCAAGGGGGCACCCTAAAAAAAATTTCATCCGGCTGCGCAATCGCGATAAATCGCTGTATTGCCAGCGTAGAACAGCACAATGACGCGGGGCTGCCGGGAGAGGGGATGTGGTAACATTTTGCTCTTTTTGTAAAAGTGTGGACGAGGGACATGGCGGGACTTAAACAGGAGCTCGGGTTAGCTCAGGGAGTAGGATTACTATCGACGTCGCTGCTCGGCACCGGGGTCTTTGCCGTTCCGGCGCTGGGCGCGCTGGTTGCCGGTGACAACAGCCTGTGGGCCTGGCCCGCGTTAATCGTGCTGGTCTTTCCGGTCGCTATCGTCTTTGCCCTCCTCGGCCGACACTTCCCTAGCGCAGGCGGCGTAGCGCACTTCGTCGAAATGGCCTTTGGCCCTCGCCTCGCTCGCGTTACCGGCTGGCTGTTTCTCTCGGTTATCCCGGTTGGCCTGCCCGCCGCGCTGCATATTGCCTCCGGCTTTACCCAGGCGCTGTTCGGCTGGCACGGTTGGCAGTTGCTGATGGCGGAGGTCGCCACGCTGGCGATCGTCTGGTGGCTGGGCTCACGCGGCGCCAGTTCCAGCGCTAATTTGCAGACGCTGGTCGCCATTTTAATTGTTGCCCTATTGGCCGCTATTTGGGTCTACGGCGATATCTCAGTAAAAGCGATCCCTTTCCCGGCCCTGCCTGATATCGACAGTTCACAGCTTTTCGCCGCGCTGTCGGTGATGTTCTGGTGCTTCGTCGGCCTGGAGGCATTTGCCCATATGGCTTCGGAGTTCCGCAACCCGGAGCGCGACTTCCCGCGCGCGCTGATTATCGGCCTGCTGCTGGCAGGCGTGGTCTACTGGGCCTGTACCGTACTGGTGCTGCACTTCCACGCCTACGGTGCTGCCAATACTGCCGCGGCTTCGCTGCCGACCATCGTGGTACAACTGTTCGGCGTGAAGGCGCTGTGGGTGGCGAGCGTCGTCGGTTTCCTCGCCTGCTTCGCTAGCCTCAATATCTACATCCAGAGCTTCGCCCGGCTGGTGTGGTCGCAGGCTCAGTCTAAACCGGATAGCTATCTGGCGCGCCTCTCACCGGGGCTGGTACCGCGTAATGCGCTGAGCGTGGTGATTGGCAGCTGCATGGTGAGCACGCTTGCCAGCTACTGGCTGAACATCAACCTCGATGCGCTGATCGTCTACGCCAACGGCATCTTTATTATGATTTACCTGCTATGCATGCTAGCGGGATGCCGGTTGTTAAGCGGGCGCTACCGCGCATTATCCGTCGTGGGCGTGGCGCTGTGCGTGCTGCTGCTGTCGATGGTGGGATGGAAGAGCCTGTACGCGATCGTGATGCTGGCGGCGCTGTGGGTATTACTGCCGAAAAGGAAGGTCTGAGCATTCCCGGCGTCGCTTTGCTCGGCCGGGCTACGTGTCAAATTGTAGCCCGGCCGAGCGCAGCGACGCCGGGACCGCACCAACGCCATAAAAAAAGCCGGAGCCACAACGCGCTCCGGCTTTTTATCATCGCCACGGCTTATGGGCGATTATCGTCTTTATGATCCAACTGGTCAGGACGTTCGTCCTTACGCTGATACTCACCGTCAAAAGTCTGCCCGCTCGTGGTACCGCCCGCAAAACCGCCGCCCGGCATCCGATTAAAGTGCAGATACGGCATCAGTTTCACGGTGAGGTGTTTCTGCACCGGCGGCAGCAACAGCACCAGACCCAAGAAGTCGGTGAAGAACCCTGGCAACAGCAGCAGCAAACCGGCGAGGATCAGCGAAACGCTTTTGATCATCTCGGCCGCCGGGCTTTCGCCCGCCTGCATTTTTTCCTGCATCAGCATCAGGTTTTTGAAGCCCTGATTGCGCACCAGCGACATGCCGATGACGGAGGTAAAAATAACCAGTACTAACGTCAGCAGGACGCCAAACACATGGGCGACCTGGATAAAAATCGATATCTCAATGTAAACATAGAGAAAAATGGCAATTAACGGTATCCAGCGCACTGGCATCTCCTGTTCGAAAAATCACGCGGTTCGCGCGTTTGCAGCGATTCACGGCCCGCTGCACTACTTTTAAATGGTGGTGATTCGCCGCATTTCAATCAGCGCGCATCCATATTTTTGTCAACAATGGTCAAGCGGTGACTCATTTCACAAATCAATAATTCTTATCCGTTCCGTCTGATAATAAGTGATCCAGATTACTGCAATCCGCTATTATCAGCATATGATCATAGACACTGGGCCGATTAAGGAAATAATCTGCGGTCATAAAACGCATAACCATTCAGATTATGCGTATTTGGTGAAATCATTGGCAGCTCGCAAATAGAAGGTTCACATGCTAAACAACATTCGTATCGAAGAAGATCTGTTGGGTACCAGGGAAGTTCCGGCTGACGCTTACTACGGCGTTCATACTCTGAGAGCGATTGAAAACTTTTACATCAGCAATAGCAAAATCAGCGACATCCCGGAATTTGTTCGTGGGATGGTGATGGTGAAAAAAGCAGCGGCCCTGGCGAACAAAGAGCTTCAGACGATCCCTAAAGGCGTAGCAAATGCCATTATTGCTGCCTGTGATGAAGTTCTGAATAACGGCAAATGCATGGACCAGTTCCCGGTAGACGTTTACCAGGGCGGTGCAGGCACCTCCGTTAACATGAACACCAACGAGGTACTGGCGAACATCGGCCTGGAGCTGATGGGCCACCAGAAAGGGGAATACCAGTACCTGAACCCGAACGACCACGTCAACAAATGCCAGTCCACCAACGATGCCTACCCAACCGGCTTCCGCATCGCGGTGTACACCTCTATTCTGAAGCTGATTGACGCGATTAATCAGCTGGGCGAAGGCTTCCAGCGTAAAGCAGCGGAATTCCAGGACGTCCTGAAGATGGGTCGAACCCAGCTGCAGGATGCGGTACCAATGACCCTGGGCCAGGAATTCCACGCATTCAACGTGCTGCTGACCGAAGAGACCAAAAACCTGCTGCGCACCGCAGAACTGCTGCTAGAAGTGAACCTCGGCGCGACCGCTATCGGTACTCGCCTGAACACCCCGGACGGCTACCAACAGCTGGCGGTACAGAAGCTGGCGGAAGTCAGTAATCTGGCGGTTGTCCCGGCGGAAGACCTGATTGAAGCGACTTCCGACTGCGGCGCCTACGTCATGGTACACAGCTCGCTGAAACGCCTGGCGGTGAAAATGTCGAAGATCTGTAACGACCTTCGCCTGCTCTCCTCCGGCCCACGCGCTGGCCTGAACGAAATCAACCTGCCGGAACTGCAGGCGGGCTCATCCATCATGCCAGCCAAAGTGAACCCGGTGGTGCCAGAAGTGGTGAACCAGGTGTGCTTCAAAGTCATCGGCAACGACACCACCGTCACCATGGCTTCTGAAGCCGGTCAGCTGCAGTTGAACGTGATGGAGCCGGTGATTGGACAAGCGCTGTTTGAGTCTATCCACATCCTGACCAACGCCTGCTACAACCTGCTGGAAAAATGCATCGACGGCATCACCGCGAACAAAGAAGTGTGCGAAAGCTACGTCTATAACTCCATCGGTATCGTCACCTACCTCAACCCGTTCATCGGCCACCATAACGGCGACATCGTCGGTAAAATTTGTGCCGAAACCGGTAAGAGCGTACGTGAAGTGGTGTTGGAGCGCGGCCTGCTGACGGAAGCGGAGCTGGACGATATCTTCTCCCCGCAGAACCTGATGCATCCGGCCTATAAAGCGAAGCGCTATACCGATGAAAGCGAACAGTAAGCTTCCCGAATAACGCACAAAGGCATGTCATCGTGACATGCCTTTTTTGTATCTATAGTTTACCAAAACACAACAATTACATATCAATCTAGCAATACAAGGAAGGCTAATATGTTTGGAGCAGAACTGGTCATTGTGCTTCTTGCCATTTATCTGGGGGCAAGACTTGGCGGCATTGGCATCGGCTTCGCCGGCGGTTTCGGCGTGCTGGTGCTAACGCTCATCTTTCAAATTAAACCCGGCGCTATACCCTTTGACGTTATTGAAATCATCATGGCGGTCATCGCCGCGATTGCCGCGATGCAAATCGCTGGCGGGATGGATTATCTCGTCAGCCTGGCTGAGCGACTGCTCCGCCGTCACCCTAAATACATCACCTTCTTAGCGCCGCTAGTCACCTGGTTTATGACCATTCTGGCAGGCACCGGGCACACCGCGTTCTCCACGCTGCCGGTGATTACCGAAGTGGCTAAAGAGCAGGGCATCCGCCCTTCTCGCCCGCTCTCTATCGCCGTGGTGGCCTCGCAGATTGCGATTACCGCCTCGCCGATTTCCGCCGCGGTGGTGTTCTTCGCGGGCATTCTGGAACCGATGGGCGTGAGCTACCTGACGCTGCTCTCCATCTGCATTCCGGTCACGCTGATTGCCGTACTGCTGACCTCCATCGTCTGTAACTTCCTCGGCTGCGAGCTAAAAGACGATCCGGTGTATCAGGAGCGTCTGGCCAAAGGCGAAGTGCGCCTGCGCGGCAGCAAAGTGTTTGAGCTGAAACCTCATGCGAAGCGCTCCGTGTTGCTGTTCCTGATTGGTATCGTGGCCGTGATGTTCTACGCCACCGCCATCAGCGACACCGTCGGGCTGATTCAGAACCCGGTACTGCCGCGCAACGAAGCGATTGTGGTGTTCATGCTGACCATCGCCACGCTGATTTGCATCACCTGTAAAGTCGATACCGGTGAGATCCTCAACGCCAGCACCTTTAAATCCGGCATGAGCGCCTGCGTGTGCGTACTAGGCGTCGCGTGGTTGGGTGATACTTTCGTCAAAGCCCATATTGCCGACATCCAGGCCATCGCGGGCGATCTGCTGAACAACTACCCGTGGCTGCTGGCGGTGGTGCTGTTCTTTGCTGCTACCCTGCTGTACTCCCAGGCGGCGACCACTAAAGCACTGATGCCTGCAGCGCTGATGCTGGGCGTTACCCCGTTGACGGCCATTGCGTCCTTCGCTGCGGTTTCCGCGCTGTTCGTGCTGCCAACCTACCCTACGCTGCTGGCAGCGGTAGAAATGGATGACACCGGCTCTACCCGTATCGGCAAATACGTGTTTAACCATGCGTTCCTGGTGCCGGGCGTGATTGCTATCGCTTTGTGCGTGATCCTCGGTTTTATCTTCGGCGGGCTGATGCTCTAGCCCTGTGACGCCATGTAAAAATCGTTAAAGTCGGGCCGCTCTGCGGCCCGATTCACTCAACCCCTTTTTCCCGCCGTGCTATAGTGCCTCTTTTCATCGATACGAGGTTTGCAATGAGTATTCCCGACGCTGTTGTGGTTCTCTGTACTGCTCCTGATGAAGCTACCGCCCAGGATCTGGCGGCGAAAGTGCTGGCGGAAAAGCTGGCGGCCTGCGCCACGCTACTTCCCGGCGCAACATCGCTCTACTACTGGGAGGGGAAACTCGAACAGGAGTATGAAGTGCAGATGCTGCTGAAAACCGACCACGCGCACCAGCAAGCGCTGCTCGACTGTCTGAAGGCTCACCACCCGTATCAAACACCCGAACTTCTGGTTTTACCCGTTACTCACGCAGACACTGATTACCTCTCATGGCTCAACGCTTCATTACGCTGATTCTGCTGCTGTGCAGCACCTCGGCCTTTGCCGGGCTATTCGACGCGCCCGGCCGCACCAATTTTGTTCCTGCCGATCAGGCCTTCGCCTTCGATTTTCAACAAAATCAGCACGATGTGAACCTCACCTGGCAGGTGAAAGACGGCTACTACCTCTACCGCAAGCAGGTGCAGGTGACCCCGGCTAACGCCAGCATCGCTCCGCTCCAGTTGCCCAACGGCGAGTGGCATAGCGACGAGTTCTACGGCAAAAGCGAGATCTATCGCCACAGCCTGACCGTGCCGGTGACGCTGACCCAGGCGAACGCAGGCGCGACGCTCACCGTCACCTACCAGGGCTGCGCCGACGCGGGCTTCTGCTACCCGCCGGAAACCAAAACCGTACCATTGAGCGCGGTCGAGGCCCTTCCCCCTCTCCCCACCGGGGAGAGGGCCGGGGTGAGGGGCAACCCCAGCGCGGACTTACCGTTCTCCGCCCTCTGGGCCCTATTAATCGGCATCGGCATCGCCTTCACCCCCTGCGTGTTACCGATGTACCCGCTGATCTCCGGCATCGTCCTCGGCGGCAAACAGCGCCTCTCCACCGCTCGTGCGCTGCTGCTGGCCTTTATCTACGTGCAGGGCATGGCGCTTACCTACACCGCGCTCGGCCTGGTGGTAGCCGCCGCCGGAATGCAGTTCCAGGCAGCCCTGCAACATCCGTACGTGCTGATTGGCCTGTCGGCGGTGTTTATCCTGCTGGCGCTGTCGATGTTTGGTGCCTTCTCGCTGCAGCTGCCATCGTCGCTGCAAACCCGCCTCACCCTGATGAGCAACCGCCAGCAGGGCGGCTCGATGGGGGGCGTATTTGCGATGGGCGCGATTGCCGGGCTTATCTGCTCGCCGTGCACCACCGCGCCGCTCAGCGCCATTCTGCTGTACATCGCCCAGAGCGGTAACCTGTGGCTCGGCGGCGGTACGCTGTACCTTTACGCGCTGGGCATGGGACTGCCGCTGATTCTGGTGACGGTATTCGGCAACCGCCTGCTGCCGAAAAGCGGGCCGTGGATGGCGCACGTCAAAACCGCCTTTGGCTTTGTGATCCTCGCCCTGCCGGTGTTCCTGCTGGAACGTATTATTGGCGACGTCTGGGGGCTACGGCTGTGGTCGATGCTCGGCGTGGCGTTCTTCGGCTGGGCATTTATCACCAGCCTGGGTTTGCAAAAACCGTGGCAGCGCATTGGACAAATTCTTCTGCTGGCCGCCGCGCTGATCAGCGTGCGCCCGCTTCAGGATTGGGCCTTTGGCACCTCCGTCACGCAGAGCCAATCGCACCTCAACTTTACCCGCATCAGCAACGTTGAGACGCTGAACGCGGCGCTCGCCAGCGCTCAGGGCAAGCCGGTGATGCTCGACCTGTACGCCGACTGGTGCGTGGCCTGCAAAGAGTTTGAGAAGTACACCTTCAGCGACCCGCAGGTACAGCAGGCGCTGCAAAATACCGTACTGCTACAGGCGGACGTGACCGCCAACAGCGCGCAGGATGTGGCGCTGCTAAAACATTTACAGGTTCTGGGTCTGCCGACCATTCTCTTCTTTGATGAGAACGGCAACGAGCAGCCCGCACTACGGGTGACCGGCTTCAAGGATGCCGCCGCGTTCCGCGCACATTTGCGCGATCGCCAACCGTAGACAACACTTTTAGACGGATAGCCGTCAACGGAGGAGAGACACGTGCAACGCGAAGACGTACTAGGAGAAGCCCTACAGCTCCTTGAGCAAGAAGGGATTGCGAGCACCACGCTGGAGATGGTTGCCGAACGCGTAGACCGCCCGCTGGACGAACTGCGCCGTTTCTGGCCAGACAGCGAAGCGCTACTGTATGACGCGCTGCGCTACCTGAGCCAGCAGGTGGAGACCTGGCGCCGCCAGTTGATGCTTAACGAAGAACTGACCCCCGAGCAAAAACTGCTGGCCCGCTACACCGCGCTGACCGAGTGCGTGACGAAAAATCGCTACCCCGGCTGCCTTTTTATCGCCGCCTGCACCTTCTACCCGGAGGCAGACCATCCGATTCACCAGCTCGCCGAGCAGCAAAAGCAGGCCGCCTATGCGTACAGCCATGAGCTGCTGACCCAGTTGGAAGTGGACGACCCGGCAATGGTCGCCAAACAGATGCAGCTGGTGCTGGAAGGCTGCCTGAGCCGTATGCTGGTTAGCCGCAGCCAGGCCGACGTGGACACCGCGCACCGTCTTGCCGAAGACATTCTGCGCTTTGCCCAGTGCCGCCAGAACGGCGCGCTGACCTAAGCCAGCATCCCCGCCCACGCGGAGACCAGCAGGCACAGCGCCATCAGCCGCTGAAACCGCACCATCGCCACGGTGGTGCGGAACACTCGATTCACCGCCTTCCCCAGCCACGCCCAACACATCAGACACGCCACCGAGATCAGTAAAAACCATAGCGCCATCAGCGCCACCTCGCGCAGCGCGTGCTCACCCGCCGGAGCAAACAGGCTGACAACCGCCAGCGCCATCATCCAGGTTTTCGGGTTTACCACCTGCAACAGCGCTGCCGCTTTGGCGGTAAAGCGCTGCCTCTCCTTTCCGGCGATATTCGCCGCTGGCGCGCAGAACAGCTGCCAGCTCATCCAGGTCAGCCACAGCACGCCCGCCCAGCTCATCACCTGCCGCACCAGCGGATATTGGCGCAGTACTTCCCCCGCGCCCGCACCGGAAACCAGCACAATCAAACTTGCCGCCACGCAGCCGCTCACTAGCGCCGGAATGGTCGCCCGCACGCCAAAGTGCTGACTGTTGTTGAGGATGAGGATATTGGTCGGCCCCGGCGTTATCGACGCAACGAGGGCAAACAGCAGGAACGGCATGATATTCACAGGTGACTCCTTATTATTGGAGTTCCGACTGTGCCGTTATTTATTGGAAACGTCTGGAAGGTTTGTGCACAACCGACGGTAGTGGGCTGGCGAGATACGATACGCCCGCTGGAACCAGCGCCCGAGGTGGCTCTGGTCGGCAAAACCGAGCGTCGCCGCCACGTCCACCGGCTGCTCGCCCAACGACAGCAGCTGGCGCGCTTTCGCCAGCCGCAGCTGGATCAGCCACGCGTGCGGTGCCAGGTTGAACTCTCGCTTAAAGCTGCGCGTGAGAGTAAAACGGTCGGTGCCCGTCTCCCGCGCTAAATCAGACAGCCCGATATTGTCGCCCATATGCGCATGCAGATAATCTCGCGCCCGATGAGCAATTGCCGAGCTTTGAATCGCCGACGGCAGCCGCTTGCGCCACTGACAGTGCGCGGTCAGCTGCGCCAGCAGGCCGTCCATGCTGCTCTGCTGCACAATGCGCATCTCATCGGTATGCAGCGTGCTGAACGTCTCGCCAATCGCCCGCACCAGCTGCGGTTCGCGGGTAAGCGTTTGGTTAAAGTGCAGCGAGTAGCTGTCCGGCGTAGCGTCATACAGCCCGCGCAGGGTGTTGGTCAGCCAGCGTTCGTCTAGGTAAAAGGTGAGATAGGTAAAGCCACCGGCCACCGGTGCTTCACCGTCGTGAATTTCCCCCGGCTCCAGCAGAAAGGCATCGCCCGGCACGCTATGGTGACGCTCGCGACGGCAGTGAAACTGTTGGGTGCCAGACAGCGTGATCCCCACCAGATAGCTATCATGCCAGTGCGGATCAAACGCGTACCCTTCAAAGTGCGCTTTGATGGTTTCAATGCCCGTATCGGCATGCTGTCGCAGCTCAAGCCAGTCTTTCGTTGCCATACCGTCCCCCTCTCACCGCCAGCATTGCCCGATTACCGCGCCGATGTCTGGAAGATTTGTGCAATCACCCGGCGCAAACGCGTAGATTGCCGCAATAGTAAGCAGTTGAACAGCTTTTCGGTGAATTTGGTTGACGTGAGGGAGCGACTACGGTTTAATGCGCCTCGTTGCCCGGATAGCTCAGTCGGTAGAGCAGGGGATTGAAAATCCCCGTGTCCTTGGTTCGATTCCGAGTCCGGGCACCACTATTCATAAGGCCTCGCTGCAAAGCGGGGCTTTTCCTTTTCTGGCTACGGTAGATTTCTGGTCGTTGCAACACGTTATTTGTTTGCTGGATTTCTCGTCTTTTTCGCAGATGTTCGTTACTTTTAAACACCTCAACATCCTCTGATGTACTTTTCCCTAACCTCACAGCTACGGTCTTTCTACGGTCCTCTACGATTCCTTTCTCTCAGGGCATTCATAATGAAGTAGAAAATACGGGGAAAACGGGGGAATTATCATTTCGCCCTAATCCGCTGGTCTTAACGTGATTTTGTCGCGGGGGAATAAGGTGGGTAAATCCCCAATAGCAAACGGGGAAATCTGGCAGCATACCCCCTCCACCATTCACATGGGGATCTTCACCAGTCCGTCCACCTACAACAAGCTCTTCTTGCCCTTTCACTTCTTACCGTTTTCAGAATCCCCCGTTCTCCACGCCATCATAAAATGATTATCCGTAAGCTTAACGGTAAGCTTAACGTAATGGACTGTTGAACCTGAGTGTCCGCTGTGAGCGAGGAGCGGAAGCTCCCTGTTAATCTCATAACTACAAACATCGCGATACACATCAATGAGTCCATGCATGTCATTTCTGCCTAAATTTCTTTTCTGCGACCATCGAAAGATGCTAAACAAGTATCTGTACTTGAACAGTACAACATGAGGAAAAAAGGAATGACCGCGCAAGATGTAATCAACGTGCTCACTATTCTTAAAGCTGATAATTCAGTCAGTTTTAGCAAGATTCAACGCACGTTAGGAATGAATGTCTCACAGTTGGAAAGTCTCGTTACTGGGTTAACTGCGATGGGGATTGTGTATAAATCATCATTCACTTCATACAGCCTTACTGAGTTCACCTCTAAACCTGCTGTTAGTGACGGTGTAAGAAAGGCATTCGAAGATATCATTACCAATCGCGGTACTTACCTGTCAGAAGAACTCCTACAAAAGGTAAGTACACCATTTATCCCAATGATGACGCACGAATACAAAAATGCCCCAGTTAAAGTGATGATCGTGGGGCAAGAAACTCTGGGAATGGAAAACGCTTTCAGTACCATCGTTTCGGTTGATGACTACATTAATCAGAGAATTGAGTTCTTCAATGAATTCAATTTTGGTGAAGACTTAAGGAATAGCCACTTTTGGTACGCATTTGATGAAGTGGTAAATTATTTTAACCTACCATCCAGAAGACATGCTTATTGGACTAATCTGCATAAGTTTCAATTAATTGAAAATGAAGGAGATAGTGTCAGCATTTCCAAACTGCCTTCAAAAGATATTATGTCAATGATTCATATGCAGCATGAATTATTCTTGGCTGAAATTAAAGATACCAGGCCAGATATCATCATCTACTTCACTGGCGGGCAAACATGGGTGTTAGATCATTACTTAAACAATGGTAAAAAATTAGCAGTTAAGGCAATAGATGAACGTTCGCATCTGGGGATTATACAGACAGAATTTTTGCATTGCCCAATCGCTGTATGTACCGACCATCCTGCCAGAAGAGGATATACTCAAGCCATCTTAGATCATAGATCTAACCTACTGAAATACGCTGCTGATAAATTTCTTGCAAGTCGATAATTTCCAATTGATTGTGTACTAACACCCTCCATTTTTAACGGAGGCGACCAGTTCCCCAATAATTAATATAGTTTGGAACCAGTAAAGTCTGCTCCTGGCGAGAAGCTGCAAATCCGGATACAGGTAGGTCTTCTTTGAGCGAGGAGCGGACTCTCTTATTGAAACTAAAAATACCTGCATAACCTATATTCGATGAACTACCTTGGGTTATTCAGCCACTTATTATTTTCACCTGGCTATACATGCAAGAGATAAATTAGACGGCTCGTTTTTCAAGAAGCAGCATGAAAATACTTGCCTTCCATTTCCACCCTCATCTCATGAACAGAATAGAGGTAATTCACAATAAGCTTTATTGCAGTACCGGGTGATCTGACAGGTGAATATTATCTGATAAGAAAATCTACCCAGAAAACTGATGGCTTTCGTCGTATAAGCATAAACCTGACCACTAAGATAGTTCACTTTAACGTCCGTTTTTGGCACATAGCCGACACCAAAACCAGCCACATATGGGCAACGGTCCTTGCCCTGTTGACAGGTAATTGTATCCGACTTAAACACATATTATTTCTGTGAACTCTTCCCCAACGGCAATCTTTCCCCTTAAGACCAGAAGCAGACCGTAAAGCCTGCTCTTTCTGCATTTCCCCTCTTCATTCATCCCATGTGGCACCAGCATTCCCTTCGCCACACCAGAAAATAAACTCAGCCATTAACAACGCCGTGCCGGGGATGGGTCAACCCTGACGTTCTTTACACCAGTCACAGGAGGTTATATGTCCACTCCCAAACGCTTCCGTTTTACTAATCAGCTCATTAAATCACTGCCCCCTAACACATCAGATGCACGCAGCACCGATGCCGAATACAGCGACACCGAGATTTCCGGCCTCAAGTGTCTGGTCAGCAGAAAAGAAGGTCGTAAAAAGTTTTTGCTCCGCTACCTCTATCATGGACGAAAACGCGCCATCGCCATTGGTCACTGGCCTGAAGTGGACGTCAATCTTGCCCGTCAGATTGCCATAGAACACAAACGTTCCCTTGCCACCGGCACTGACCCTAAGCAGGAGCGTGAAAACAAGAGAATGGAGCTGACGTTCGATGAACTCTTTAATCAGCATTATCTGCCATGGGCAAAATCCGCTAAACGCAGTTGGGGAAAGGATGTTCAGCGCTACCGCGATCATATCCGTCCCGCCATTGGTCAGAGGCTGCTGAGCGATATCACACCAGCGAGCATTCTGCGCCTTCAGCAGACGTTAAGTACTTCCCTGTCAGCGGCTACCTGTAACCGTGTCATCGTACTCATTAAAGCCGTCTTTACATGGGCCGGAAGGCAAAGCATGACCTCTGTTCATCCGGCAAGGGTGGTACAGCTACTCAGGGAGAACAACGCCCGACAGCGTTATTTTACCGAGGACGAAATTCGTCGTATTTTTCTCTCCGCCGATAACGATACCAGCCCTGTAGCTGCCCGCTATGTCAAACTGCTGTTATTGACCGGCCTTCGCCGCGATGAGCTGCGTCTGGCAAAGTGGGAGCATGTTGACCCGGTTAAACGCACCCTGTGGCTCCCTGAAACCAAGAATGGCTATGGACGGATTGTTCACCTTAACTCACTGGCGATGGACGTAATCAGAACGCTGCCAACGCAGCGGGGAAATCCGTGGTTGTTTATTGGTAAAAAACAGGGAATGCCGCTGAGTAACCCGGTTAAAGCCTTTCAGCGTATCGTGCGTCGGGCGGGAATTTTCGACAAGGAAGTGTGTATCCATACCTGCCGCCATTCGGTTGCCGCCCTCATCGTGTCCTACGGCGGTACGCTATATGACGTTCAGGCTCAACTGGGGCACCGTAGCAGTCAGTCTTCACAGCGTTATGCACATCTTCATCCTCAGCGCTTACAGAACACCAGTCAGTTACTGGCGGAACGTATCCGCGCTCAGTTACCCGATACGTTGTAGCAAAAAAAGCAGAGGGGCCGCCCCTCTGCTTTCACAGTCGTTTATCGATAAGTAACTACCTCATAGATATAGATGTTTTCATGTGCGAATTTCGATTTCGTTACTGACGTGAAAATCCAGTATAAACCTATGAATTATTGCCGAATGGAATACCATTTTCAAAATAGCTCATCATGTCTTCTTCGATACTATCGCTATCATTTTCACCCTCCCAGTTATTACGGCGGGAGTCATCGCAGTTATTGAAAACTCCCTCTGCGATTTCTTTTGCATCACTAATTGTCATATGAGGCCAATCACCAAGAGAACCATAGTAATCCAGCCCTCTACACTTATATTTCACAAAAAATTCGATTTGAAAATCACCTTTAACAATTGCTCTAAGAGCAGGAAATTCGCCATCAAAAATCTCTCGTTGAATACCATAAAAATTGCATTGAGCCTGTGTCATTAAGAGCCTGTAACGTGTAAATTTTACTTTCCCCACATTTTCGGAACTAATCGCCTGTGGAAACTCAGGACATTCATCAGGAGTTGTATGATACATTTTAAAATTACCTTTAGTTGATATATATGTTGAATAATTAAAAAATTAAATGCCCATTTTGTGCACAACCTGCCCTCTGAGCATTCAGATTATATTTCCGGATCCTACAATTTAAATTACGGCACGAAAAATCTTAATTAACCTTATATTATTTAATCTCTATTCCTGCTCCCTCTTAAAAGTCAGCGCCAATGTTACAGCCAAGAAATGTATTCATAACCAGATAAAAAGGTTGCTGAACTCCCTTCTGAGGACGTTTTTTGTAGTGGCCCTGACTTTCTGGTTTGAGGTGATTTTTTTTTGCCAATGCTTTCGCCACATCAGCAGGTTTAATGCCTTTTTTGGCACACCAGCCTTCAAAAACAGGAGCGAAAATCATCATGTTATCGTTCTTATCCGTGTACCCCCAGTGGTTGTATGGGGTATGCGCATCCTCATCAAGCAACGGCATTAAATGGGACGCTCTGGTTGTGAGAAGATCGTGCTGGATAGCCGTAAGCACCTGCTTTAGTGGGCTATACTGGTTTGGTTTATCATCCAGCCAGCGACGAGCCGCGCTCATTACCGCACCCTTAATAATATCTTCACTGAACGGAAGGATATTCCATGATGCTGCCAGGATTCCGGCACACAAACATAGGGAAAATCGTTTTAATGCACGCAGCTGAATGTCACTAAGTGCATAACCTTCTTCCTGCAGCTCACCGACAAGACTGTCACGTTGTTCTTCTACTGCCCCCTGAATAGACAGGCACATTTCATCCCAGGACTGCGGTTCATCATCGTCATTATCCAGTGCCAGCAAATTAGCAATAAATTCCTTACCCGCCGTACCATAAACTTCACTCAGGCCATTTTTCAGACTATCAGCGCGGCAGCGTACCCTTTCTGATGATTCGCCGTCTTTACGGGCATCTTCAGGCAAAACATTGAGGCTAATGGCGCGATGTTCCTGTCCACCCTGAAGATGTTCTTTTTCCGTCGCTAGCTTCTCAGAAATGGACATTTCACCTGCGGAGAGAATTAACATTTCCCATGTATAAAGCTCACGTATATCCAGATTCTTGTCCATTCTGCTTTTACCCTGACCGGCGGTAATGTTGTACAGGAGCGAAGCGAAGTCCTTTTGTTTATAAGCCCCCAACTCATCCACACATGCCAGCAGGCCTGAGAACTGACTCAGTCGCTTCTCTAGCGCATTCACCGTGGTATTCCAGCGAAGAACATTGACAAGCTTTCCACTTCCCGGCTCCCCGCCATGACCATGAACTGACATCGCAAGCTGGAGAAGGATCGTTTTTCCAGTCGTTGACCCACCATAGAAGTGAAACATCGCCACATCCATTTTACACAATGCAACCAGCATGGACGCAAAGGCAGAACACAATGCAAAAATCTGTGGCCATCCATGGACATTCTTTTTCACCAGAGCCTTCCACGCATCCAGCGTGCCGGACTCAACGATCCCTGCGGGTGTACGCTGAACGGAAATAAGGTAATCAAACCCAGGGATGTTCTGTGCTAAAGGCATATTGCCATGTAAGAACGCTTTCTTGCCGGGTACAAATCCCATTGAATCAGCGACAAGGTAGGTAGGGAGAGCCAGCGCTTGCTTCATACATGCCTGTAAGAACTGCGCCAACAGCTCTTTCGTCTTTACCGTCATAGGGATACCGAAACCTTGCGCTGTCAGGGAGCCAATCACACTATCGGGGTTTAGCGTAACGTTGCTCAGTGAAATTTCAGCGCAGACATACTGACCCGCATGATTAATGGTCATGAGTTCGACACCCATATTGCGCTTCTTACACGCTGAATAATGCCTGCTGACGGGAACAATAGCAGTAGAACTGAGCTGAAACACTTTTTTGCCATCATCATAAAAAAGCCCATGCGGTGAGTTAACAAACCCATCAGGCAGACCATCACGCCCCCCTTTTGCCGAAATCTCATCGACCGCAATGCTGATTGCAATTGCCTTTTTAAGGATTTTCTTCGCATTTGCCTGATGCAAAGCCCGACGAGCCAGAAATCCATTCAGTTTCGAACAGGCAAAACGCGCCATTGTCGTTAAGGGGGCGGGTGTCACTATGTTATTCATTATCTAATCCTCAATTAAAAACAGATAAATCGCGTGCAGGGAAAAAGGAACTAACCTGCCTGTGGATAGTTATGCTTATACCTAGAACGTATCCATCGCCTTGTTAATGGCCTCGTGGTAGCGCACCGGGCTGCCATGTAGGTACCTCTCGGTAACCTTTATGGTGCTGTGGCCCAGTAAATCTTTGATGGTATGGATGTCAGCCCCACTCTCGATAAGTTTCGTGGCGAAAGTGTGTCGCATCTCATGAATAGTGAATGGTGAAATACCGGCTTTCTCACATATACGCTTTTGCAGACGGCGTGGTTCTGCAACCGGATTAGTTGTGTTATAGCCGGGGAAAACCCAGCCTTTATCGCCCAAGTGCTGGCGCTGCTCAGTCAGAAGAACAAAGGCCTTATCACCCACTGGCACACAGCGAAGCTTACCGTTTTTAGTTTCTCGCAAAGTGATGGTCTGACGGGACCAGTCGATATCCTCAAGCAGAAGATAACGGGTTTCACCAAGGCGTAATCCGGTCAGGGCCAGAAACACCAGTAAGGCAAGGGCTGCGTTATCTGGCTCACCATTGCGCATCTGAATGGCGGCCTCCATCCACGACTTAGACTGTGCATCAGCCATTGCCTTGCGCTGAGAGGTTGTCTCTGGAAGCGCCTTGATATAACGGGCAGGTGAACAGCTCACGAAATTCATGCGAACAGCATAGGTGAACAGCGCCTTGATCAGTGCGAGATGGCGATTACGTGTCGCGGGTTTCAGCTCCAATCCAGCCAGATAGCGTAAAATATCACCCTCTGTTATCTGTGCTACTTTCAGCGCCCCGAGCTGAGGATAAAGATAATTCTTGATCTTGGAGCGGTCAGTATTCGCAGATTTCTTGACTCCTGTACTCAGAACATCCACTTCATACTTATCAATCAATTGACCGAATGTCATATTCTTGATGGCTGCATAATCCTTGCCATGAATCTTGCCTTTGCGTTTAAGTGAATAGATGATCTCACTCGCTTTCTCGCGTGCTTCATTAATTGAAAACTGTGTACCACACCCAATCGGAACATAATGACTCTTACCATTAATATTTTTACGAACGATGTAACTCATTCTCCCTGATGAATATACAAGAGCTTTCAGCCCGATAACTTTAGCATCGCTAATTTCGATAGTTTTCCCGACATCCCTAGCCTGCTCAATTGCTTTGGAAATAAAAACTTTCGATATCCCTCGGGTTATTTCTTTATGTTGATCATGAATTTTCATCGTGCAAATCCCTCCTGAATCATCAGAAAAATTGACTATATATGCGTCTAATACCGTTACTACTGCCGTTCATTGGTGTATGCATCCCGAGGACCACACATCGCAGACCGACATAACTTGATCAGGTAAAACAATGGCTCTGACACCTTATCCTGCAAGAACTATCAGGGCTGAACACTGTTTCTCGCTGAAGACATAATGAGTACAGGAGAGTCAGGATGGCAATTTCAAAACATCCAGGGGATCTGAGATAAAGCTCAAAGCAGCACACGCTCGCAGTCGAAAATTAACCCATACAATACAATTAGTTAAAATTTAATCTGACAAGAAAAATCGCCGACTTTTGGATGTGCTTTTTTTGAGATGTCGAACAATGCAGGTAGTAATCGATTAACACATGTTCGACAGAGAGGAGGTTGATAGAAAGATTCTGAGCTTGTAAAAGCCTGTACCCGAGCATTAAAAGATCCAATGCTGGGGTACATATCCACTCAAAGCTGAAGAGTGCTCAATCTCGTTGTGATTGAGGGATCCAGCCCACATTACTTGGGTCAGAATGGAAAAATAAGAGCTTCGCGTTTATTTATCAACAAACTAATTTCTTTTATTCCACGGTTAACATTCTCTACAGTCCTGATCTGAACCATCTCTTCCCCAACTTTCTTTTTCATTTCACAAAAATTCTCACTGAGCAATTTATTACCCTTCAATTCGGTCAATGGTAATTCACTGCAAATATCGTCGTAAAATTTCATACTACTCACTCTAATGTTGCGCATTGAATAACAAGCAGCTTTATACATTAAAAAAATAAGCAATTGACCCAAGAGGTACGCTTTTTCAATATATTTATATTGTGTCGAATTTTGATGCGTTGCAAGATAAAAAATATGTGGGGGGATGAGTACTGAGGACTGATTCAGTATAAGTGGGATATCTTTATTTTCAATTACATCCCTACTCATAATTTTATGCAAAAATAAATACACTATATTTAGTAAAATAGCGTTGCTAATATTATCAATCTCCACATCATAGATTTTCAGACTGTCCACTAACTCTGAAAGGCAAAGCATAACACCTGTAATATTGGGACTCCTGCCTGATATTAGCTCATCACTAAAGATATAATGTTTTCTTCGACTAATATCAATAAGTTCTTTAGCACTTGCATAAATATGATTAATTATCTCAGGGCAATATTTCTTGAGATATATCACATCACGATAACCACCAGGCTTTAAAATAAATTCATCAGGTAAAGTTTCACTCTGGATCAGGTTTTTTATCCTCAAACTACAGTCACGATACTTAGCCCGACTGATTATATCGTACAATTCGTGACGTAATGTATTGCTAGCTGCATTTGAAATCTCATCTAAAAAAACACCCTGTACCTTAATTTTTTGAGAGCGTTTTTTTATAGTATTTTTGATTTCATTCCGCAAGATACCTGATAGTTCACATTTATACTTCCGCAGAAATTCAGGTTCTAAAAAACGAGAGGAAAAGAGTAATTGATGACTCGATGTTTTTATTTCAGGTTTAAGTAACTTACTCCCAAAAAACATTCCCTTTTTATGTTCATAGACAAACAAAGATGAAAAATCGAAGTTAAGTGCAGACAATCGTTCCACTAATGAAGTACTGGTGTTTGCCAGCCTTTTAAACTCATGGTCTGCCCCCATAACTACATTTCTGATTCGTTCATCGAAAAGCGAACTGGTAATACACTTATCAATACTCATCCTATCCACATGCCTCCGTTCAAAAAGGGAACTCATCTCATCGATTATTCCCACGGGTATCAGCAGGCAATGATAAGACGTCAGACATCAGATTATGCCGTATATCATCATAAAAAATCCAGAGCAGCATAATTGATATACCAACAAGCCTCCTATCAGTTAACTGTCACGGCATAAACAGAGGATCTCGCGCTAATAGTTTTTATTTTTACGAATCTATGCTGAATCTGTCTCTAAACAATCCCGGCCTGAGCCAGTCGCTATTTGTTCGTAATAAGAAAAACAAATCCAACACACCAAGCCTGTAATAGCCCTTAAAACGGACACATATTATTTCCATGATATTCGATTGATGATGGAGATAACTATGTACAAACTCACAACCCCTACCAGTATTTCCCTTCTCAACCTGCCAGCCTCCGCGCTGGAAGCCCTCAGCAATGAAATTCTTGGCCCCGTAGATGATATCGACCTGTTTACTGCTTTCTGGAAAGAAACAAGAACCCTGCTCTGGCATCTCAACCACGATGACACCCTCCCCGAAGACCCGCTGCTGGCAGTGGCACTGGCTAACCCGGAATACGTCACCGCACTTGATGATGGCTGGTATCTCCTGCTCGGTATCGTCTGCGATAACGGACAGGGTATCTATCTGGTGTTCCCGGACACGACCGTTATCACTCAACTCCAGAACCTGATTGAGGCGCTGAACCATGAGTAAGAAAAAAGTCGCTACCGAAGCCGCCGTCACCGAAAGCTATACCGTGTTCTACAGGGGTGAAGCCGAGAAAATCAGTCCACACAGTAAGGGACTGCTGACGTATGAGCTGGGTAAGGAGGATGAAACCGGAAGCCTTACCCTGCGTTTAACCGCCAATGGCGAAGGGGGCCTGTTCTCCCGTGAATGGATAGCGCTTGATGCGATTCACGCCATTCTGGAACAGCAGCCAGACAGCTTTCCGTCCCGTGTATTTCGCCCACTGTTTGGTCAGGGCAGCACCAATAACGCAGGGTTTCTTGCCGCTGTGCTCAGAAGTCCCGATATCTGCCTTATCGAAGCGGACAGCAGCAGACTCTTTATGCACCGCTGCTATGCCGACTGGCAGCATCGTATGACGCAGCTTGCTGCGCTCAGCCAGGACTAACCCCCGCTTTTTCTGTGTTCCGTTAACCCAAAATCAGGATATTCACTATGTCATCACCCGCCATATTGCAGGGCGGCTATGTTCTGCCCCTCTCCCGGTCGTTCACCCAAATGCTTCTGGATATCGTCGCGCAAAAACCGCCTCATCGTCACCCCATCACCGGATTAACCATTAACTTTCGTGATCCTGAATACTCACCGGAAACGGGTGGCTGGCATCCGGTCGAAATACGCCTCATCCCTGCCGGAGAAGGCTGGCAGCTCGATTACGTCACCGATTTTCACTATGCAGGGTATCCGTGGCCTGAACTTGAAAAAGATGTCGATGTGAGCTGGACGCATCAATACACGTGGCTTTCCCGCTGTGGCGATATCTCTCATATCGACGCCCGTGAGTTCTGGTCGCTATGGGAAAGTAACTTTATGGCTTACCACGATATGGGGGTTTTCACGGTCCGTACGTTGTGGGAAAGCTGAGTGTTCACTACGTTTCCCACGCATCCCCCCTCTCCCCCGTAGTAAGGAACTGAATGTTATGTACCGGCTTCTGCTGCTGAACTTCGTGGATTCATTTATCGATAACTGCATTCTGTCCTGCGTCGATGAACCGGCTTACGGCGGTATCGTGCAGTGCGAACTGCTTTTTGGCCTTGCCGCACACAGCGGTATCTATGTGGGTAATGGCAACATTGTTCATCTTGACGGTGACGGCATCGTTATCAGAAGTCAGGCCAGCGAGTTTCTTGACCGGCTCGATGGCTGGAACTCCGCTATCTCGGTGTATACCGACTGTATGGATTTAACTCCACAGGGCTGTACGCAGGCCGCTGAACGGGCAAAGGCGGCAGTGGGTCAGCGCTATACCTACAGCCTGCTGGATTTTAACTGCCACCGGTTTACTGCCCGCTGCGTTACCGGCAATTCATGCCCTGATATCTGGCTTGCCAGACACCTCGATAGATTTCAGAAAGGGGACCGATGGCGCGTATGGCAACGATGAATGTTAATCGTCGCAGGCAACACGCTACCGGACAGGGAGAACGGCTTATCCGGCTGACCATGGCCCTGTTTTACGGTCAGACAATATCTGTTCGCTACATCATCCGGCAGTTTGACGTGTCTCCCCGTACAGCAAGACGGGACCTCACCCATCTGGCCTTTGTGCTGGAATCCGCTGGCCCTCACCTCTGGCGACTCTCTCCCTCTCTTAAACCCTGACTTTTTTCTCTGCCGGACATCTCCTGACCACCCCGTATGGCAGGCTGTCTCCGCTTTTCAATCCATAAGGGAACATGATGAAAATTTTAAAACTGTTAACCGCCACAATTCTGCTTTCAGCCTTCAGCCACAGCGCGTTCGCCGACGAGCAGGCTGACGCTCAGATGATAACCAACTCGACCTTCTGCGCGATGTACTCCACCCGCCTGACCCAGACCAGTGACAGCGGCCTTCAGGTAAAAGGCGTTAATCTCAATGCCCGCTTCAACGGCTCGGTATTCAACAAGGTACTTCAGGTGATGAACAAAACCTATGGCAGAACCTGGCTCGAATCAAATGCCCGTAACGGCAGCATGACCGCCATGCAGCTTTCGCAGTCGGAGCTGCTCTATAACCCCGAGTATGCCCGGCAGTGCGATGCCTTTGCGGATAAAGTGGAAAAGGAATGGCGCGGAAAGTAATCCCGACGCGTTATACCTCCATCCGGTGAACAGAAACCTGCTTTCGGGCAGGTTTTTTTTTTACTTTGTTGTTTTTCAGGCGGACAAACCCTGTCCGGGGGCTTCCTTAAACTGTCAGGTCCAATATCTGCAATGAGGTGAAATATGGCTACCTACCGACACGACCCTGACCTTGAATTTCTGCGCCACTGTCATCGTGACGATCTGGATTTACTGGTTTCTGTGCTTATCTGCGATCCGAAAGACGGACTGGCACGCATCACGGAAACGCTGACTTACGATCCTCAGTATAAAAAACACAAGCCCAACCACCCGCGCTACTGGGATGCCATTGCCGCCGAGGTTCAGACGTTTGGGGCGAACAGCTTTGCCACGCTGCTCCGCTGGGGCAAAGGGGTGCTGTACCGGGAAATTCTTACCGATGCCTGCGATAAAATGAAGGTGAACTACAACAGCAAATCCAGTGTTGAAACCATTGAAATGAATCTGCTGATGAAGATCCTGGAGAAAAGCCTTGAGAAGATGACACCCGACCAGTTAAAGACCGTGGCGGAAGAGTTGCAGACAGGCTACAGCAATCCCACACCGGAGCTGCTGACCATGGCAATCCAGGCGGGGATAAAAACATCCGGATTTGCGGCCTATCAGATGGCACTTGTTGTCACAAATGGCGTGGCGAAAGCCCTGTTAGGCCGAGGACTGACCGTTGCAGGAAATGCCATGCTGACGCGTACCATGGGCGCTTTTGCCGGTCCCGTGGGCTGGGTGCTCAGTTCTCTCTGGCTGCTGATTGATTTAGCCGGTCCTGCATACCGGGTGACGCTACCATCCTGCATTTTTATTGCCTACATGCGCCAGAAGCATCTTTATTCACCAGAGAATGCTGACGTTTAGCACTTACATTTCAAATTTTCGGGCTTTAAAAAACTTCAGAGGGCGGACAAATCCTGTCCGCTACTGCTGGCATCATTTCCCGGCTAAATTCGGAAATGATGTATGACGCTGATAACACAAGAAAATGAACATGACAGACTGGCAACCCGCCTTTCCATCATTCTGAGCCGTTTGTTTCAGGGTGAAAAACTGCATATCGGGACGCTGGCAGAAGAATTTGGAGTGACGACGCGAACGCTGCGACGGGATTTCAACGTCCGTCTGACGTACCTTGATATTGAACAGAGCAACGGCGTGTATCAGCTTGCCTCACATTACTTTCGTCGCCGCACGGAACGGGATATGAAGATACTGGCGAGGTTGCTGCATCTTGACCGTCTGTTACCTGCGATGGATGCCAAACTACTGAGTCTGATGCTTGACGGGGAACGTCCCTCGCCATACAGGATTATGCTACCGGAGCCGCGCCAGAAACCCACCCTTTTCGGTGATTTCAGCAGACTGACGCTCGCCATACTTAACCAGACCCTGGTGCGTATCAGAACCGACGAAAACGTCAGCCATACCGTTCATCCCTACCGTCTGCTTTGCAGCCATGCGGAGTGGTTTCTTGCCGGATGTACGTCATCGGGCGTGTTCGTTATTTCCCTGTCCCGAATCAGGCTGGTTGAGGTATTACCGGATACAACGTTTGAGATCGATAACACACTCATTTCGCTGATTGAACAGTCTGACTTTATGGAAGCCTTACCCCACATGAACATTATTCATAAGATAATGCATTACGGGAGTAAACAGACGAATAATCGTAATTAAAATCACAACATATTATTAGTGATGATTAAATCACATTAACATGATAAGTGAGAAAGTTATGATTATCGATAAAGAATATGCACTTGTAGATGCAACCGCAAGACTTAACACTGACCTGAGGAATTATGAACATGAAATAAACAACGCCGCCATCATAACATTTGGCAATGACCTCATTGAGGTAATCGTATATCAGTTCAGCTTTGTCATCAGCATCAGGGCAGAGGGTGAAAAAATAAAGCACGGCCTACTTGTTAACTTCGGTAAAAATATAGCAAGACAGGTTTCATCACTTTGTGCATCCGCAATGCGAGTCTACCCGAATGAAAAACACAAACCGAGCCGTCAGCTTTTCCATTGCATAAATTAGTTTGTGCAAAGACTGTACTACCGACACGCAATAAATTAAAATAGGCCAGCTAATATAACATATGAGGTTTATGATGGCTGGCCAGTATGAAAAAGCAATAACGATAAAACAAGCGATAGATTCAATTAATTTACGCCACTATCTTCTGCCTGCAATTCAGAGGAAGTTCGTCTGGAGCAGCAGTCAAATATGTTTGCTGTTTGATTCCATCATGCGAGACTACCCGATAAACTCTTTCATGATGTGGGATATCCGTAGTGCCAGTATTAAAAACGATTACAAATTCTATGAATTCCTGAAAGAATACTGTCAGCGATTTAATGAAGAAAACCCCTGCGTAGCAACAAATGCTGGATTTCATGATTTCAAGGCGGTGATTGATGGTCAGCAGCGTCTCACATCATTATATATTGGATTGTGTGGAACGTATGCGTATAAACAGCCCCGGGTGTGGTGGCCTTCGGCACAGGATGATCGCATCCTGCCGCCCAGAAAGCTTTACGTCGATTTAACAGCGCCACTTAATTCAGACGATGAGCTCATGATGAAGTATAACTTCAGGTTCCTGACCGACAAGCAATACGCTGATTCACTTACAGACAACAAACATCACTGGTTCTGCCTGCACGAAATATTCAAATACGAGCAACATGATTCGCCTGATGATATTTTATTTAACGTTGTCGTACCAGAACTTGAAAAAAGAGATCTCATTTCCAGTGAATTTTCCAGAAAAACTCTGCTTAAACTTTATACCAAGATAAGAACTGAGAATCTTATCCACTACTTCAATGAGAGCAGTCAGGACATTGATCATGTGCTGGATGTTTTCATCCGCACGAACAGCGGGGGGACAAAACTTGAGTTTTCAGACTTACTGATGTCAATAGCGGTAGCGCACTGGCAGGGGGATTTCAGAAGAGAACTGGATGAACTGACAAAAAACATTTATCAGAATAATGAAATGGGTTTTTATATTGAAAGAGACTGGTTCTTAAAAACCAGCCTGATGCTTATTGACTCTGACGTCCGGTTCAAAGTAAAAAACTTCACTTCAGAGGAGGTCGGTAAGATACAACAACAATGGTCTGAAATAAAATCCTGTATCAAGGAGACCTTTATTCTTATCAGGCGATTCGGCATCAATCCACAGTCTTTGATATCTAAAAATGCAGTCATTCCTGTGGTCTACTGGCTTTACAAAAAGCAAACCAGTGGACATCCATTATATACAACGATTAACCTCCTGAATAAAAACCACAATGAACGCTCAGTAATTAGCCAGTGGTTTTACATGGTACTTCTGAAAGGGATCTTTGGAAGCCAGGCAGATGCGCTACTCACGAGTATCAGAGAGGTAATGAAAAATAGTCTTTCAGATATTCACTTTCCTCTTGAGAAGATTATTGACAGATATAAAGGCTCGAATAAGGACCTCAGATTTGACGACGAATACATCGAAAGCCTTCTCAATATCAGATATGGCGAAGGTCGTTGCCGCGCACTATTGCATCTTCTGTTCCCTGAAATGAATCCGACCGAGGTGTTTCATATTGATCACCTTCATCCAAGGAATCACTTCTCAAAGAAATATCTTGAAAGATTAGATTATATTGCGAATTCACCAGAGAACCTCAGCTTTTATGAAAATCCGGAACACTGGGACACCATACCGAATCTTCATTTACTGAATCACTCTCAGAATATAAGTAAACAGGATACTTCCCTGAAACAATGGCTATCTCATTCATCAAACAACTATACGCCATCAATGCTGTTAGTTTCAGATGAAAATATTGAGTTCAGTCGCTTCCCGGATTTCTACAATGAGCGAAGAAGCGCCCTGAAGCAAAGACTGCTGAATCGGGTATTTCTTACAACAAAAATAGATTCATCACCATCCACAATGGATACGGATGAAGAAATTCTCACCGACTGAACGTTCAGCCCCGATAGTATTGGGGCTTCAGTATTTATCGTCAGCACAACGTTTCTACTGGCCTGACTGAAAGAGTGTTGGCTACACAACCGGGCAAACGAACTCTCAGTGCAACGTATGACATACAAAGCCTGTCATCAATATGAAATTGCGATAAAATCGGGCCAATAACAGTACTTAAGAATCATATAACAGGATACAAAATGACAAGCCTTCAACAACGTGCAGAGCTTCATCGTCAAATCTGGGCCATTGCCAATGATGTCAGAGGCTCCGTAGATGGATGGGATTTTAAACAGTATGTACTCGGTGCACTTTTCTACCGCTTCATCAGTGAGAATTTTTCCAGCTACATGGAAGCAGGGGATGAGAGCATACATTATGCAGCACTTGATGACAGCATCATTACCGATGACATCAAAGACGATGCCATCAGGACTAAAGGCTATTTCATCTACCCGAGCCAGCTGTTCTGCAACGTTGCCGCTAAAGCGAACACCAACGACAGGCTGAATGCTGATTTAAACAGTATCTTCGTCGCTATTGAAAGCTCTGCCTACGGCTATCCGTCTGAGGCCGACATCAAAGGCCTGTTCGCCGATTTCGATACGACCAGCAATCGACTGGGTAACACAGTTAAAGACAAAAACAGCCGTCTTGCCGCCGTTCTGAAAGGCGTTGAAGGGCTTAACCTGGGGAATTTTAACGAGCACCAGATTGACCTGTTTGGTGATGCCTACGAGTTCCTGATTTCTAACTATGCGGCAAATGCCGGTAAGTCTGGAGGGGAGTTCTTCACACCTCAGCACGTCTCCAAGCTGATTGCTCAGCTTGCGATGCACGGTCAGACTCACGTCAACAAAATCTATGACCCTGCCGCTGGCTCTGGTTCACTGCTGCTTCAGGCGAAGAAGCACTTTGATAACCATATCATTGAAGAAGGTTTTTATGGTCAGGAGATAAATCATACAACCTTTAACCTGGCGCGTATGAACATGTTCCTGCACAACATCAACTACGACAAATTTGATATCAGACTGGGGAATACCCTGACTGAGCCTCACTTTGGCGATGAAAAACCGTTCGATGCGATTGTCTCTAACCCGCCGTACTCGGTTAAGTGGATTGGCAGTGACGACCCGACCCTGATTAACGATGAGCGCTTTGCCCCGGCTGGCGTTCTGGCCCCCAAATCAAAAGCTGACTTCGCCTTTGTACTACATGCACTGAATTATCTTTCGGCCAAAGGTCGTGCTGCGATTGTCTGCTTCCCGGGTATTTTTTACCGTGGCGGCGCGGAGCAGAAAATCCGTCAGTATCTGGTTGACAATAACTATGTCGAAACCGTGATTTCACTGGCACCGAACCTGTTCTTTGGCACCACCATTGCCGTCAATATTCTGGTGCTGTCTAAACATAAAACGGATACCAAAGTTCAGTTTATTGATGCCAGCGAATTGTTCAAAAAAGAGACTAACAACAATATCCTGACCGATGCCCATATCGAACAGATTATGCAGGTATTTGCCAGCAAGGAAGATGTTGCTCATCTGGCAAAATCTGTCGCGTTTGAGACCGTTGTAGCTAATGACTATAACCTGTCGGTGAGCAGCTATGTGGAAGCGAAAGATACTCGCGAAATTATCGATATCGCTGAGTTGAATGCAGAGCTGAAAACCACGGTCAGCAAAATCGACCAGTTGCGCAAAGATATTGATGCGATTGTGGCTGAAATTGAAGGCTGCGAGGTACAGAAATGAGCGAGTTGAGTTATCTGGAAAAATTGCTGGATGGAGTTAAGGTTGAGTGGAAAACACTAGAGAAAGTGCTTAAACGAACTAAAGGCACAAAAATAACCGCTGGGCAGATGAAAGCTCTTCACAAAGATAATGCGCCGCTTAAAATTTTTGCAGGGGGAAAAACAGTAGCCTTTGTTGACTTTAAAGATATTCCAGAGAAAGATATTAATAGAGAGCCATCGATCATTGTTAAATCCAGAGGTATTATCGAATTCGAGTATTACGATAAACCATTCTCTCACAAAAATGAGATGTGGTCATATCACTCAAATAATGATGCGATAAGCATAAAGTATATTTATTACTTCCTAAAAATAAATGAAGGATATTTCCAGAAAATTGGGTAATGACTCCAACTTATTGATAGTGTTTTATGTTCAGATAATGCCCGATGACTTTGTCATGCAGCTCCACCGATTTTGAGAACGACAGCGACTTCCGTCCCAGCCGTGCCAG
>NZ_VDAG01000036.1:0-52705 GCF_019584505.1 Kluyvera sp. EC_51
GTTACGCACGACGCCTTCGGTAGCTGAACAAGTGGGACATCTGATGGAAATGGAAGCCACGCAAGCACCTTAAAATCACCATCATACACTAAATCAGTAAGTTGGCAGCATTACCCACTTACAGGTTCGGAGATCCGACCTGCCTAATTGATGCTGCACTCAAAAGTTCAGGCTAATCCTTTAAATCATCTTTCACCAATCATTGACGAATGACTGCCTGATGAGTGTCAGTATTAAATTTTCTGTTACTACCGTGAGTAACAGTTCCTTTTGCAATATATCCTTTGCCCTGAGGCTAATAATCCATTTCGTTCTGGGTTCACTCTCGCGTAAGAAGCTGTAGGGGTGCCACCGCGATAATGCATCAGAATGAAGATTGTATGTATAAAAGAAGCCAATAAATCCAATGAATAACATCAAGTTATGGAATCAGCCTTGATAATCATCAACAAAAACAGCGAATGAGAGTCTGGCGCTCATCCTCATATTAACCGAAAACCATAAGATTTATAAGCCTTAAATAAGTTCTATCTCAATAAAGAAAAAGGTTTAGATTCAAAACAATTTAAGAAATCTAACAATTCACAGGCATTACTTTTCAAAATATAAGAAAATATTAATTTTCATCATCAGTAATCCTTAACATCAACTTCACAAAAATGGGTATCACCCCTAATCCTTATTCGCCATTATTTAATTAAAAATTAAAAATATTGAAGAATGCTTAAAGTATATCGAGCAACCTTAGCACCTAAGCTAAATCATTTTCTTTTTACCAGGCATAAAATCCATACATCAACCAAACTTTAGTGATTTGCACTATTGAACAATAAATTAACAAAACATCCCACAACGATAGCCCTTATCAGACAGTAAAAAACAATGTACCAACAACGCAAGATGAACAAAATCTTCTACTGTTAACCCTTCAAAACCCCGGGGATGCGGAGTACATTGTTCCGTGCTGACTTCCACGGCAGGGAGTGGCAATAACAGCTAAAAAGGTCAACGATTCATGTCCCCCATTGAAAAATCCAGCAAGTTAGACAACGTATGTTACGACATTCGTGGCCCAGTTCTTAAAGAGGCGAAGCGTCTTGAAGAAGAAGGCAATAAGGTCCTTAAACTTAACATCGGTAACCCGGCACCTTTCGGGTTTGACGCGCCGGATGAGATTCTGGTTGACGTGATCCGTAACCTGCCTACCGCTCAGGGCTACTGTGACTCCAAGGGGCTGTACTCCGCCCGTAAAGCCATCATGCAGCACTACCAGGCGCGCGGCATGCGCGACGTGACGGTAGAAGATATTTATATCGGCAACGGCGTATCTGAGCTTATCGTTCAGGCGATGCAGGCACTGCTGAACAGCGGTGATGAGATGCTGGTTCCCGCGCCAGATTATCCGCTGTGGACCGCGGCCGTTTCGCTCTCCAGCGGTAAAGCGGTGCACTACCTGTGCGACGAATCTGCCGACTGGTTCCCGGATTTAGACGATATCCGCGCTAAGATCACGCCACGCACCCGCGGGATTGTCATCATTAACCCCAACAACCCGACCGGCGCGGTCTATTCCAAAGACCTGCTGCTGGAGATTGTTGAGATCGCCCGCGAGCACAACCTGATCATCTTCGCCGATGAAATCTACGACAAGATCCTCTACGATGAAGCACAGCACCATTCGATCGCCGCGCTGGCGCCGGATCTGCTGACCATTACCTTTAACGGTCTGTCCAAAACCTATCGCGTTGCCGGTTTCCGTCAGGGCTGGATGGTGCTGAACGGGCCGAAGAAACACGCCAAAGGCTATATTGAAGGTCTGGAAATGCTGGCCTCCATGCGCCTGTGCGCTAACGTTCCGGCGCAGCACGCGATTCAGACCGCGCTGGGCGGCTATCAGAGCATCAGCGAATTCATCACACCTGGAGGTCGCCTGTACGAACAGCGTAACCGCGCGTGGGAGCTTATCAACGAGATCCCAGGCGTCTCCTGCGTGAAGCCGAAAGGCGCGCTGTACATGTTCCCGAAAATTGATGCTAAGCGCTTTAACATCCATGACGATCAGCGCATGGTGCTCGACTTCCTGCTGCAGGAGAAAGTGCTGCTGGTCCAGGGTACCGCCTTTAACTGGCCGTGGCCGGATCACGTGCGTATCGTGACTCTGCCGCGTGAAGATGACCTGGAGATGGCGATTACCCGTTTTGGTCGTTTCCTGTCGGGCTACCACCAGCTCTGATGCTGCTTATGGCCGCTGGTATTTGCATCCAGCGGCCATCTCTGCGCACAATGCCTTTACTGTTGTTAACGCGTAAGGGTCGTTATGAATCAGAGTCATTTTTTTGCCCACCTCTCCCGCCTCAAGTTAATCAACCGCTGGCCGCTGATGCGCAACGTGCGCACCGAAAACGTCTCTGAACACAGTCTGCAGGTCGCGATGGTCGCCCACGCGCTCGCCGCCATCAAAAATCGTAAGTTCAACGGTCAGGTTAACGCCGAGCGTATTGCGCTGCTGGCGATGTATCACGACGCCTCTGAAGTCTTAACCGGGGATTTACCTACGCCGGTGAAGTATTTCAACTCGCAGATTGCGCAGGAATATAAAGCGATCGAGAAAATCGCCCAGCAGAAGCTTATCGATATGGTGCCGGAAGAGCTGCACGATATTTTTGCGCCGCTGATCGACGAACATCAGAGCAGCGATGAAGAAAAAGCGATTGTGAAACAGGCTGACGCGCTGTGCGCATACCTGAAATGCCTGGAGGAACTGTCGGCGGGAAACAATGAATTCCTGCTGGCGAAGGGCCGTCTGGAGAAGACGCTGGCCTCACGCCGCAGCGAAGAGATGGACTATTTTATGGCGGTGTTTGTGCCAAGCTTCCATCTTTCGCTTGATGAAATAAGCCAGGATTCGCCGCTGTAGCTGTCTGTATTCCCGGCGTCGCATTCGCTCGGCCGGGCTACGTTCAATGTGTAGCCCGACCGAGCGCAGCGACGCCGGGGAAAATCAGAACGGGAACAAAATCGGCACCAGCACCACGCAGACAATCATCACCAGGACGGTAAACGGCACGCCGATTTTCACAAAGTCGCTAAAGCTGTACTTCCCAGGCCCCAGCACCAGCGTATTCACCGGTGAAGAGACCGGCGTCATAAACGCAGCGGACGCCGCCATAGCCACTATCATCGCAAACGGATAGGGAGACACCCCCATCGATTTCGCCGTCGCCAGCGCAATTGGTGCCATCAGCACCGCCGTTGCGGTGTTGGAGATAAACAGGCCAATTGCCGCGCACATCACGAACAGGCAGCCCAGCATCAGATAAGGTCCCTGCCCGCCGCCGATGTCCATCAGCCCTTTCACCACCAGATCGACCCCGCCGGTTTTTTGCAGCGCCAGCGCGAACGGCATCATGCCGACAATCAAAATAATGCTCGGCCAGTGAATAGACTTGTAGGCGCTCTGGGCGTCGATACAGCGGAATTTCCCCATCAGCAGGCAGGCAATAATCGCCGCAATCGGGTTTGGAATTTCATCGGTCAGCATCAGCGCAACCATCAGCACCAGGCAGAAGATGGCGTGGGGAGCCTGGCTGTGCGCCGGTGAGGCATCGCTCACTTCTACCGGCAGATTCAGCACCACGAAGTCGCGGCCGTTTTGCGCCAGTTGGCTAATCAGCTTCCAGTTGCCTACCACCAGCACGATATCGCCCAACTGCAGCGGTTCATCCACCACCGAGCCGTCCAGCGCCTCGCCGTCGCGCTTCATGCCAACCACGTTCAGGCCGTAGCGGGTACGAAAGCCCATTTCACGCACGCTTTTTCCGAGCAGTTCAGATTCAGGGATCAGCGACACCTCAGCCATCCCCACGTCCAGCGCCTGGTCGGAGAAATACTCACCGCGCAGTACCATCGGCTCCAGCATCTGCTCGCTGCAGAACTGGCGCAGGTCAATTTCCGCCGCCGACATATCAATCAGCAACACATCGCGGGCGCGGAATTCGGACACCCCGTTCACGTTCACAATCACCCGACGAAAACGACGCCAACGCTCAACGCCGATAATGTTCGCGCCGTAACGTTCGCGCAGCTTCATGTCGTCCAGACGCTGACCAATCATCGGCGAGCCGGGACGAATCGCCAGACGGCGGGCACGCCCGGTAAGATGATAATCGCGGATAAGGTCACGGAAAGTGCTGCGTTTGCGGCCATCGCGCGACGTATTGCCGTCGTCACCTTTCAGCATAAAACGCATCACTAGCATGTAGAAGATGCCGAGCACCAGCACCACAAGGCCAATCGGCGTCACGCTGAAGAAACTAAAACCTTCCAGGCCTTCGCGAATCAGCTCACTGTTAATCACCAGGTTTGGCGGCGTGGCGACCAGCGTCATCATGCCGCTAATAAGCCCGGCAAAACTGAGCGGCATCATCAGGCGAGAGGGAGAGATATTCATGCGCGCAGAGACGCTGAGCACCACCGGAATGAAGATAGCCACGACCCCGGTGGAGCTCATAAACGCCCCCAGCCCGGCCACCGTCAGCATCAGGAAAACCAGCATTTTGGTTTCACTGCTTCCCGCGGCCTGCACCAGCCAGGAGCCCATATTGGTTGCCACGCCGGTTCGCACCAGGCCATCGCCGATAATAAACAGCGCGGCAATCAGAATAACGTTAGGATCGCTAAAACCAGAAAACGCTTCGCTGAGCGTCAATGTACCGCTGAGAACAAAAGCGACAATAATGCCCAACGCGATCGCATCCATGCGGACTTTGCCGGTGGCAAAAAGGACAACCGCAATCGCTAACAGACAGAGCACCCAAATCAGTTCACCGTTCACAACATTTCCTTGTCATCAATTAAGCGGTTAGAGAATCAACTAAAAGGCGTTCACCATAGTGACAGAAAAAAGCCCCAACGGTGTGGGGCTAAATCATAAGATCAGGCATTCTGCGTGACGTTGACCGTGCCATCCGGCAATTTCTCAACGCGTAGCGCCGAGAGCGTGGAGAGCACAAAATCAACCTCAAGCAGCTCCGGCGTTTCCGGCGGCACGTTAACAGCAGCCACGTGACAGCCAGCCGCGAGGCCAGACTGCACGCCCGCGGGTGCATCTTCCACCACCAGACATGCCTGCGGTGGTAGCGCCAACTGTTCAGCCCCCAGCAGATAGGCATCCGGCTGCGGTTTACCGCGCTTCACCTGTTCGGCGGTCACAAAGGCGTTCGGCTGCGGAAGCCCGGCGGCGCGGTGGCGCGCATAGGCCACCGGAATCGACCCCGAAGTCACAATAGCCCACGGAATCGCGTTGGCTTCCAGATGTTCCAGCAGTTCAACGGCGCCCGGCAGCGCGCGGATACCGTTAAGATCCCCCGCTTCTATCTGCTCCAGCCGTAAGAACTCCGCCTGAATTTCCGCTTCCGATTTTCCGGGCATAAAGTGGCGCAGCGTGGTGATCGCCTGTTTGCCGTGGATGTAGTCCAGCACCGCTTCCGGGTCAACGCCGTAGCTGTCGGCCCACAGACGCCAGGAACGTTCAATCACCGCCAGCGAGTCCACCAGCGTGCCGTCTAAATCAAAGAGGAAACCTCGACACTGCACGGTAGCCTCCATCAGGCGTTGATGATTTGGTTAATTTCGTTGCTGCTCAGGTGATACTGGCGCGGGCAGCTATGCCAGACGTTCAGCATGCGCTGGTATTTATCCCACATTGGGGTTTGCGCGTTAAAGCCGTGGGTGCCGGCATCAAAGTGGGTATAGCGGCCTTCAATGTTGACCATAAAGCGAACGTAGCCGAGGAAGCGTGCTTCGGTAGCCGCATCAAAGCCGAGGAAGGTGACGCGGCGTTCGTCGATAGTGCTAGCGTCTTTCAGGTTGGTCCAGGAGACGTGCAGCGCGTGGTACATCTCCATGATGTCGATAACAATACGACAGGTCTCTTCTTTGAGTTCCCCAAATTCCCTATCCAGTTCACGCATCTGTAAACCATAACCACGTTCGATGATGGTCTGCAGGCGGCGGTAGCGCTCAGCGTTGTCGGGATCAAGCATGGTCATCATTTTGTATTGGTTAGACAAAATCAGACGTTGAGCATGGGTCATTTCCATTTTTCGACTCCTGTTGCGCTTTGCAGCATAAAAAAAGACACAATGATTGTGTCTTCTTTTATATGCGTTTTTCGCCCTCAATTACAAATCATCGAGGAAAGTTTTATCCAGTTGTTTGAAGGCGCGCTTAAGCGTGTCAGCCAACGCCTGGTAATCCGGCTTGCCTTCAACCGGCGCCAGCGCCTGCCCTGACTCCTGCAATTTACCGCGCACTTCATAAAACCACTGCAATATAGAAGGGGGCAACGGCGTCACCGAGCGTTTACCCAGCCACCATAGCCCCTGCATTGGCAGGCTCAGCGCAAACAGCGCGGTAGCAACCGCGGGACCAAGCTGGCCGCCAAGCGCGATTTGCCAGCACAGCGTAAAGATGGCCAGCGGCGGCATCAGACGGATGGCGTGGCGCGTTGCACGGATGACGCGGTTTTCAACAAACACCGGCGCGAGCCGTTTTTCCAGCGGCCACGTCTTTGCATAATACTGCCCCCGGCTAAACAAACTGAAGAAACTGACCGGGCGTTGCTCGGGTGTCGACATGGCTTACCTCAACTTCACATATAAAAATTAAAATATTTTTTAAAACAACAACTGACTATGACATCGTTCAAAAAATTTTGGCATAACACCTGCAATCGGGTATTCTGTGCCAGCCTGAGATAACCAGATTCTATCCGCTCCGGCATATCAAATTATCGCATATTCTGCCATCGGCGGAAAATTGTGCAAAATAGCTTAGAATCAATATGTATTTCTTAGATCATGCCTGAAAAGTGTCTCGGGCATGATGTTAATCATAAATGTCGGTGTCATCCTGCGCTACGCTTTATGACTCATTGACGTTTTTTTAGCCACGTATCATAAATAGGTACTTCCATGTCGAGTAAGTTAGTACTGGTTCTGAACTGCGGTAGCTCCTCCCTGAAATTTGCCATCATTGATGCAGTTAACGGTGAAGAATACCTCTCTGGTTTAGCCGAATGTTTCCATCTTCCAGAAGCACGTATCAAGTGGAAAATGGATGGCGGTAAACAAGAGGCCGCTTTAGGTGCAGGCGCCGCTCACAGTGAAGCGCTGAACTTCATCGTTAATACTATTCTGGCACAAAAACCAGAACTGTCCGCTCAGCTGACCGCTATCGGCCACCGTATCGTACACGGCGGCGAGAAGTACACTAGCTCCGTTGTGATCGACGATTCCGTAATTCAGGGCATCAAAGACTCTGCGTCCTTCGCACCGCTGCACAACCCGGCTCACCTGATCGGTATCGCTGAAGCGCTGAAATCCTTCCCTAACCTGAAAGACAAGAACGTTGCTGTGTTCGACACCGCGTTCCATCAGACCATGCCGGAAGAATCTTACCTTTATGCTCTGCCGTACAGCCTGTACAAAGAGCACGGCGTACGTCGCTACGGCGCACACGGCACCAGCCACTTCTATGTGACTCAGGAAGCCGCTAAAGTACTGAACAAGCCGGTTGAAGAACTGAACATCATCACTTGTCACCTGGGCAACGGTGGTTCTGTTTCTGCTATCCGTAACGGTAAATGTGTTGATACCTCCATGGGTCTGACCCCACTGGAAGGTCTGGTAATGGGTACTCGCTCTGGCGACATCGACCCAGCCATCATTTTCCACCTGCATGACACTCTGGGCATGAGCATCGACCAGATCAACAAGATGCTGACCAAAGAGTCTGGCCTGCTGGGTCTGACCGAAGTGACCAGCGACTGCCGTTATGTAGAAGATAACTACAAAGAAAAAGCTGACGCTAAACGTGCAATGGACGTTTACTGCCACCGTCTGGCGAAATACATCGGTTCTTACACTGCGCTGATGGAAGGTCGTCTGGACGCAGTTATCTTCACCGGTGGTATCGGTGAAAACGCGGCAATGGTTCGTGAACTGTCCCTGGGCAAACTGGGCGTTCTGGGCTTCGAAGTTGATCACGAACGTAACCTGGCAGCCCGTTTCGGCAAGTCTGGCTTCATCAACAAAGAAGGCACCCGTCCTGCCATCGTTATCCCGACCAACGAAGAACTGGTCATCGCACAAGACGCGAGCCGTCTGACTGCCTAATATCACACCGCCAGCCTAGCTGGCGGTGCTGTTTTGTATCCCGCCTGAAACTGGCGGTAACGAAAGAGGATAAACCGTGTCCCGTATTATTATGCTGATCCCTACCGGAACCAGCGTCGGCCTGACCAGCGTCAGCCTTGGCGTTATCCGTGCTATGGAACGCAAAGGCGTTCGTCTGAGCGTCTTTAAGCCAATCGCTCAGCCACGCACCGGTGGCGATGCGCCTGACCAGACCACCACTATCGTTCGCGCGAACTCATCTACCACGACGGCAGCTGAACCGCTGAAGATGAGCCACGTAGAAGCCCTGCTCTCCAGCAATCAGAAAGATGTGCTGATGGAAGAGATCATCGCTAACTACCACGCGAACACCAAAGATGCTGAAGTGGTTCTGGTTGAAGGCCTGGTCCCAACCCGTAAACACCAGTTTGCTCAGTCTCTGAACTACGAAATCGCGAAAACGCTGAACGCGGAAATCGTCTTCGTTATGTCTCAGGGCACCGACACCCCAGAACAGCTGAACGAGCGTATTGAACTGACTCGTAACAGCTTCGGCGGCGCGAAAAACACCAACATCACCGGCGTTATCGTTAACAAACTGAACGCACCGGTTGATGAACAGGGCCGTACTCGCCCAGATCTGTCCGAGATCTTCGACGACTCTTCCAAAGCGAAAGTTGTTAAAATCGATGCCGACCAGCTGAAAACCTCCAGCACCCTGCCTGTTCTCGGCGCGGTACCATGGAGCTTTGATCTGATCGCCACTCGTGCTATCGATATGGCGCGCCACCTGAATGCGACCGTGATCAACGAAGGCGACATCAACACTCGTCGCGTGAAATCCGTCACCTTCTGCGCACGCAGCATCCCGCACATGCTGGAGCACTTCCGTGCAGGTTCCCTGCTGGTCACTTCCGCAGACCGTCCTGACGTTCTGGTTGCAGCGTGCCTCGCCGCAATGAACGGCGTGGAAATCGGTGCCCTGCTGCTGACTGGCGGCTACGAAATGGACGCGCGCATCACTAAGCTGTGCGAACGTGCATTCGAAACCGGCCTGCCAGTATTCATGGTGAACACCAACACCTGGCAGACCTCTCTGAGCCTGCAGAGCTTCAACCTGGAAGTTCCGGTTGATGACCGCGAGCGCATCGAGAAAGTTCAGGAATACGTGGCGAACTTTATCAATCCAGAGTGGATCGATTCCCTGACCGCAACTTCCGAACACAGCCGTCGTCTGTCTCCACCAGCGTTCCGCTACCAGCTGACCGAGCTGGCGCGTAAAGCCGGCAAACGCGTTGTTCTGCCAGAAGGCGACGAACCACGTACCGTGAAAGCGGCTGCTATCTGTGCTGAACGCGGTATTGCAACCTGCGTACTGCTGGGTAACCCAGACGAAATCACCCGCGTTGCAGCGTCTCAGGGCGTTGAACTGGGCGCTGGCGTTGAAATCGTTGACCCAGAAGTGGTTCGCGAAAGCTACGTTGCTCGCCTGGTCGAACTGCGTAAGAACAAAGGCATGACCGAAACCGTTGCCCGCGAACAGCTGGAAGACAACGTGGTCCTCGGTACCCTGATGCTGGAACAGGACGACGTTGACGGCCTGGTTTCCGGTGCCGTTCACACCACTGCGAACACCATTCGTCCACCGCTGCAGCTTATTAAAACTGCTCCGGGCAGCTCTCTGGTGTCCTCCGTGTTCTTCATGCTGCTGCCAGAACAGGTTTATGTTTACGGCGACTGCGCGATCAACCCGGACCCAACTGCAGAGCAGCTGGCAGAAATCGCTATTCAGTCCGCTGAATCCGCGATTGCCTTCGGTATCGAACCACGCGTTGCGATGCTCTCCTACTCCACCGGTACCTCTGGTGCAGGTAGCGACGTAGAGAAAGTTCGTGAAGCGACTCGTCTGGCGCAGGAAAAACGTCCTGACCTGATGATCGACGGCCCGCTGCAGTACGATGCTGCGGTAATGGCTGACGTAGCGAAATCCAAAGCGCCGAACTCTCCGGTTGCAGGTCGCGCTACCGTGTTCATCTTCCCGGATCTGAACACCGGTAACACCACCTACAAAGCGGTACAGCGTTCTGCCGACCTGATCTCCATCGGGCCGATGCTGCAGGGTATGCGCAAGCCGGTGAACGACCTGTCTCGTGGCGCGCTGGTAGACGATATCGTCTACACCATCGCTTTGACCGCGATCCAGTCTTCACAGCAGCAGTAATCCTTAGGCCACCCGTTCGCGGGTGGTTTAAAGGCAAAAAAAATCCGGAGACGGGAAACCTCTCCGGATTTTTTGTATCTGGTGTTTAGCCGCGCTTATTCCGCTTCCTCTTCAACGTGGGCTTCGTTGTTGGCATTGCGGGTCATCCACAGCGCCAGCGCCTTCAGCGAGTCGTCGGTAAACTCATCGCAGCGCGCGGTGATCTCTTCCGGCGTCATCCAGCGAACTTCGCTCACCTCTTCTTCCTGTAGCGCGAATGGCCCGTGAGAAACGCAGCTGAACAGGCTTCCCCAGACGCGACAGTGCTTATCTTCAAAGTAGAACTGCCCGTGATCGGCAAACGGTACGCCAGCAATACCCAACTCTTCTTCCGCTTCGCGGCGAGCAGACTCCAGCAGCGGTTCATCAGCCTGAACAACACCCCCAGCGGTGGCATCCAGCTTACCCGGCTGATAGTCTTTCGTCTCCGTACGGCGCTGCACCAGAATGTTGCCCATACCGTCGTGGACGACGATATAGGTTGCCCGGTGCCGCAGACACTGCGCGCGCATCTGCTCACGGCTCGCTTGCGCGATGACCTCATTGTCTTCGTTGACAATATCGACCCATTCCGTGCTTGCCAAATGATTCTGCTCGACCATCCGTAAACCTTAAATTGAAAGCGCTCTTACGGCGCGTTTTATGATTGATGGGTAACTTACGGGTTAATGGCAACCTCTGCAATAACCTGTTGATCATTGAGTGCGAAAACCTGCAGCCTACCCTCGTCAAGCATCCCATAGCTTGCGGCAAAACCGCCTTTGGGAATGCTAACCGAACCGGGGTTAAATAAGAATATGTCGCCGCGTTTTTCTGCCACCGGCAGGTGGGTATGACCATACGCCAGTACATCTCCAGCCGACAGTGGCGGCAGATTATCAGGATGATAAAGATGGCCGTGGGTCAGAAATAGGCGCTGTGAATCGGTGAGCACCTGTTGCCAGGACGCAGTGATGGGAAACGAAAGCAGCATCTGGTCAACTTCGCTATCGCAGTTGCCACGCACCGCAATAATACGATCGGCAAGCGTGTTCAGTCGCTCTGCCACCTGCGCCGGGGCATAGCCTTCCGGTAGCGCATTGCGCGGCCCGTGGTTAAGCACATCACCCAGAATAATCAGCCAGCGCGCGCCGCTCTCGGCAAACCGTGCCAGCACGCGTTCGGTGGCTGGTAGCGAGCCGTGAATATCCGATGCAAACATCAGTTTCATGAGTCAATTCCCCACAATGATAACCTTGCCATCATAATGGATTTTCACACTTTTTTCAGCCTGTGCGTTTTGCCGAAAGAGCAACATAGCGCTGCACGGAAGCCCGCTGCCACTGGAACGTGGCGTAGTCGGCGAGACGTTCCGGAACATCGTCGCCGTTCAGCACCAGACGATTAATCATTAGCGCCAGGTCAGTATCGGCAATACACCACTCACCAAACAAATTAGGCCGATCGTCGGCCAGTAATGCACTGGCGGTGTCAAACAGTTTAGCCGCGCTTTTGCGTCCTGCTTCGGTCAAAGGTGCTTTTTTCTCTCCGGCGAAAATCACCGCCGTGGATCGCTCCTCACGAATGGGCATCAGGTCGCTGCGCAGCCACGCCTGAATCTGGCGCGCACGGGCGCGTTTTTGCAGGTCGTGAGGATACAAACGCTCCCACTCTGGCGGTGCAAAACGTTCATCAAGGTATTCGGTTATGGCGGAAGATTCGCTGAGTTCAAAGCCATCAACGTCCAGCAGCGGCACGCGACGGGTAGCAGAGTAACCGCGCCAGCCCGGCTGGAGGTGTTCGCCAAGGCCGAGATTGACGGTTTTGAGGGTAAACGGCAGCCCCTTTTCCTGCAGGGCAACGTAGACGGACATCACGTAGGGCGAGAAAAAATCGGAATCAGACCAAAGCGTTATCACAGGCTGGCTCATAGCGTCCTCAATCACGGGCAGGAGATGCACGAACGATGGACGCAGAACGCGTCCATCTAACATGCTGTCAACATAGCCTGTCTGGCGGGCGATGTCACTTGCCCGCAACATGAGGATTTTGCAATCAGCCAACCACCAGCGTTTTCGGTTCCAGATAGGCCTGCATCCCCCATTTGCCCATCTCACGGCCCAGACCGGACTGTTTCACGCCGCCAAACGGCGCCAGCGGCTCATGTTCAAGCGTATTGACCATCACTCGGCCGGATTCAATCCGCAGCGCCAGCGCCTCACCGCGTTCGCGTGAGCCGCTCAGCACCATAGCGTTAAGCCCGTAGTCAGTATCGTTAGCAATCGCCAGCGCTTCCGCCTCGTCGTGATAAGGGATAATCACCAGCACCGGTCCAAAGATCTCTTCGCGGGCGATACGCATCTGGTTGTTCACGTCGGTAAAAATGGTCGGCTTCACGTACCAGCCTTTTTGCTGACCCGCAATACGCCCCTCTCCGCCGACCAGAATTCGCGCTCCTTCCTGCTGGCCCAGTTGGATATAGCCCTGCACGCGCTGCCACTGTTTCTGGCTGACCATTGGGCCAATCACCGTCTGGCTGTCTCGTGGGTCGCCGGTGGTGAACCCGCTAACCGCCTCGATAAACGCCTGTTCGAACTCTGCCTGGCGAGAGGAGGGAACCAGAATTCGTGTCCCGGCGATGCACGCCTGTCCGCTATTCATAAACCCGGCTTCCAGCGCCAGATGTACCGCCGTTTTCACATCCGCATCATCGAGGATCACGGTCGGTGATTTGCCGCCCAGCTCCAGCGTGACGCGTTTAAGCGTGTGGGCGCCGCTTTCTACAATGTGTTTCCCCACCGCCGTCGAACCGGTAAAGGAGATTTTGGCGATGTCGGGATGGTGATTGATGGTGTCGCCCACCACCTCGCCCCGCCCGGTGACAATGTTAAACACGCCCGCCGGAATCTGCGCGGCGTGCAGCGCTTCGGTGACAATCTGCGTCTGCCAGGCGCTCATTTCGCTCGGTTTGATAACCGCAGTACAGCCAGAAGCCATCGCGGTCGCCAGCTTATTGCAGATAAAACCGGCATCGCTGTTCCACGGGGTAATCAGCCCGGCGACACCGACCGGCGCCATCACCACCTTGGCGCGGCCTACCCGCTCTTCAAAGCTAAATTGTGTCAGCGCATCGATGGCGCAGCGAATGGTCTGCGCCGGCCAGGCCGCCATCCAGTGTGCGCGTGCCGATGGCGCGCCGTATTCGGTGATAAGCGCTTCCAGCAGGTCCGCTTCTCGCGCCTGTACCGCGAGGTACATTCTTTCCAGCACAGCAATACGTTCTTCACGCGTGGTCTGCGACCAGGCCGGGAACGCGGCTTTCGCGGCGGCAATGGCGCGCAGGGTGTCCTCTTCATCCGCCAGCCGCACCTGGCCAATCACCGTTTCGGTTGCTGGGTTAAACAGGTCAAAAAGCTCGCTGCCGTGTGGGGTAACAAACTCGCCGTTGATATAAATCTGGTTGATGTGCAGCATGATTCGGTCCTTTCATCGTGGGATGTCGTGCAGTATAGGAGCCGCGCATCGTTACGATAAGAGGGTATAATATGGACGACCTGTCACGAAAATCGGAACAATCATGCACCGCAGCGGCCTTACCGAACTTGAAATCGTCCTTGCCGTCACCCGCCAGCAAAGCTTTCGCGCCGCCGCGCGCGAGTTGGGAATGTCGGCGACAGCCGTCAGCAACGCCGTCGCCGGGCTGGAGTCACGGCTTAACGTCCGGCTTTTTAACCGTACCACACGCAGCGTCGCGCTAACGGAACAGGGCCAGCGCTACGTGGCGCGTATCGCTCCGGCACTGGCGGAAATACAACGTGCCGCCGAGGAGATTGCCGCCGAGCCGGGAAATCCGACCGGGACGCTGCGCATCAACGCCCCGCGTGAATGCGTGTCGCTGCTGTTCCGGCTGTTTGATACCTATCTGCAGCGCTACCCGCAGATGCGCCTGGATATCACCACCGAGTCACGGCTTATCGACATCGTGTCAGAGGGATTTGACGCGGGTATTCGTCTCGCCGAGTCCGTCCCGCAGGATATGATTGCCGTCGCCCTGACGCCAGACGCGCGGATGCTCATTGTCGGCTCGCCAGACTACTTCGCACGCTACGGCACACCGCGTTCACCTGACGACCTCCAGCAGCATCAGAGCATCGGCATGCGCATGTCACATGGCGGCGTTTACCACTGGGAACTGGAGCACCATCAGCAAAAATTTACCGTTAATATTCCACCGCGGATCATTGTCAGCGAGATGCAGGCCATTCATCGCGCGGCGCTGGCTGGACTGGGGCTGGCCTTTATTTCGGAATGGTTTATTCAGGACGAACTCCGCAGCGGCAAACTGGTCAGCGTCCTGGATGAATGGTGCCCAACCTTTGGCGGCCTGCGCCTTTATTATCCGGGGCACCGGCACGTGCTCCCGGCATTGCGCGCGTTTGTTGAACTGGCGCACGAACTGAACGCGCGCCAGACCCTGCCGCGATAAAGATGCTTTAGTGTATGATGCACAGGAAAACAAAAATTACGGAGAACACCTGCAATGTCTCAGTCTGACGCCATCATTCGCATCAAAAATTTACGCCTGCGTACGTTTATCGGCATTAAGGAAGAGGAGATTGCCAACCGCCAGGACGTGGTTATCAATCTTGAAATTCGCTACCCGGCGGAAAAGTCACGCAGCAGCGAAGATATTAACGACGCGCTGAACTATCGCACCATTACCAAGAGCATTATTCGTCACGTGGAGAATAACCGCTTCTCTTTACTGGAAAAATTAACTCAGGATGTGCTCGATATCGCACGCGAACATCACTGGGTCACTTATGCTGAAGTGGAAGTCGATAAAGTTCACGCGCTGCGCTATGCCGATTCGGTATCCATTACCCTGAGCTGGCAACGCTAAGCGCTCCCTTCGGGAGGTGGCATGAAAATTCTGATTACCGGCGGCACCGGGCTGATTGGCCGCCATTTAATTCCGCGTTTACTGACGCTCGGGCACACGGTCTGCGTGGTGACTCGCTCCCCGGAAAAGGCCCGCCAGACGCTCGACCCGCGCGTCGAGCTGTGGCCCGGGCTACAGAACATGTCATCGCTCGACGGCATTGATGCCGTTATCAATCTTGCCGGTGAACCCATCGCCGACAAGCGCTGGACGGCACAACAAAAGCAGAAACTGTGCGACAGCCGCTGGGGCATCACCCAGCGAATCAGCGATTTGATTCAGACGAGCGCGACGCCCCCTTCGGTGCTGATTTCTGGTTCGGCCACCGGCTATTACGGTGACCTCGGCGAGGTCGTGGTGACGGAAGAGGAGCCACCGCATAACGAGTTTACCCATAAACTGTGCGCGCGCTGGGAGCAGATAGCCTGCACGGCGCAGGGCGAACACACCCGCGTCTGTCTGCTGCGCACCGGCGTGGTGCTGGCACCGAAAGGCGGCATCCTCGCTAAACTCCTGCCGCCTTTCAGACTCGGTCTCGGCGGCCCTATTGGCAACGGCCGACAGTACCTGGCGTGGATCCATATTGACGATATGGTCAACGGCATTCTCTGGCTGCTGGATAACGATTTACGCGGGCCTTTCAACATGGTTTCTCCCTACCCGGTGCACAACGAGCAGTTTTCCCATGCGCTGGGTCAGGCGCTCAATCGCCCGGCCATTCTTCGCGTTCCCGCCACCGTGATACGCCTGCTGATGGGCGAATCCTCAGTGCTGGTATTAGGCGGACAGCGCGCGTTCCCCAAACGGCTTGAAGCCGCTGGGTTCGCGTTTCGCTGGTACGATTTAGACGAAGCGTTGGGTGATATTCTCGCCCACTGATGCCCCACACGATGGTGATAGCGCCTGGCCATCACCATACTTTTCCTGCTTCTCCCACTTCTGGAATCCGCCACGCATTCCTGTTAACGGGAGCATCTCCCTCTGATACAAACGTGAAGCCGATTCCAACGCGTTATCTCCCGCTTTGTCATAACAGCCCAATGCATATTATTGCGCCAGCTTACTGTTGACATTGGTCAACAAAATATCGATACTCTGCGGGAAACATTGATGAAGGAACATCCAGATAAGCATATCAGGGCGGCCATTGATTACGCGCTACAACGTGGTTGGTTGTTTATCACCAGCGGTAGAAGCGCCCATTGTTTTGGTCGGTTGCAGTGCGGCACGGCTGAGCATCGGGATCATATGATGAGCATATGGTCGACACCTGCCGTACCGCTGCATCACGCACGGCAAATCATGCGCATGGTCGATCGCTGCCAGCCCAAACATTCGTAGAGCAAGGGAGAAACGGAATGCCATTATTTAACTTCACGCTGACGCTATCGGGCGTCAGTCGCAGCACGCCAAATCTTGAAGAGGCGTTCTATCATGCACATTGCGATGATGCACTGATCTGCTTTTACGGGACGGCGGTCTATCTCGATTTTGACCGGGAAAGCGACACACTGGAGCAGGCCATTCTTTCCGCCATTCGCGACATTGAATCCGCCCCCTCACTCAATGCGCGGGTCGAATCGGTCGACTCGACCCTGGTCGGGCTTAGCGATATCGCCGAACTCACCGGCGTCTCCCGCCAGGCGATTTCACTGCTTAAAGACGGCGCTCGCGGCGGCGGTCAGTTTCCCGCACCCATTCAACGCGTCAAGGGTAACTCCCCGCTTTGGCGGTGGCAGACGGTCGTGCAATGGCTGGTGACGGAGGGTCGCATCGCCGAGACTTCACCAATGGTTGCGCATGCCCGCACGTTGGATAGCCTGAACCTGGCACTCCAGCTTCGCGCCTCTCAGGAGAGCAAAATGGTATTGCACTATTTCCAGCGTCTGGAACACACGACCGCCTTCAGTGGCTAATTCCGTACTATTCCATCATCTCGAGTGCTAAAGTACAGCCTCAGATTTGGCTTAATGGCATAGGGAAATGGTAACCCTCACCACCCGGCGACTACGGCTTTCTCCCTTCAATGACAGCGACTGGCCCTTCTTCCTTCAACTGCGACAAAACCATGAGGTAATGCAGTTTATGGGGGAAATGCTGGAGGAAGCAGCGATACGTGCAATTTTTGCCCTACGCTGCAACTCCCCCTCGATCTTTGTTATCCGCGATGAAAACGGTATGCCGCTTGGCGATATAGGGCTGCAGATCAGCAGTAAAAATCCCCACGAAGCGGACGTTGGCTACGCGCTATTGCCAGAGGCGCAAGGCAAAGGGTTTGCCAGCGAGGCGCTCCGTGCAATATGCGATTATGGCTTTCAACAGCTTGGTCTATGGGCCATTAATGCCTGGGTACTAGGCGATAATCAAGGTTCGGCAAGGCTGCTGGAAAAGCACGGTTTTATCCGCACGCAGGTGCTGACAAAAGCTTATAGGCTGAACGGCAAGGATTACGATGACTGGGTCTATCGGCGGGAAAGCGCCCCCACGCACGCGTGAGGGCGAATGAAGCTTACTTTAAGGCGCCACTGAGGAACTGCTGCAGGCGTGGGCTCTTCGGATTGCCAAACACCTCTTCCGGGTTGCCCTCTTCCTCAATTTTGCCCTGATGCAGGAAAATCACGTGCGATGAAACATGGCGGGCAAAGCCCATTTCGTGGGTCACTACCACCATGGTTTTCCCCTCTTCCGCCAGCTTCTGCATAATGCGCAGCACCTCGCCCACCAGCTCAGGGTCAAGCGCTGAAGTGGGTTCATCAAACAGCAGCACTTCCGGCTCCATCGCCAGCGCACGGGCGATGGAAACGCGCTGCTGCTGGCCACCGGACAGGTGCACCGGGTATTTGCCCTGCTGGCGTTCATCAATACCGACTTTCGTCAGGTATTTCACCGCGCGATCGCGCGCTTCTTGCTTGCTCAGGCCGAGGACCTGAATCGGCGCTTCCATGACGTTTTCCAGCACCGTCATGTGACTCCACAGGTTGAAGTGCTGAAACACCATCGTCAGGCGCGTGCGCAGCAGGCGAAGCTGGTTTTTATCCGCCACCTTCAGCTGACCATCGTTATCGCGCACCAGACCGATGTTCTCACCGTTAACGATAATGGTGCCTTCGCTTGGCTTCTCAAGGAAGTTAATGCAGCGCAAAAAGGTACTCTTACCGGAACCGGACGATCCGATAATGCTGATCACATCTCCGGCGTTGGCCTGCAGCGACACACCCTTCAGCACTTCGTGCTCGCCATAGCGTTTGTGCAGGTCGATTACGTTTAGTTTTTTATCAGACATCATATTCTCAGTGCGTAGAAGACGGTTTCATGTGCTGTAGCCAGCGTTTTTCCGCTTTGCGGAACAGACTAATCAGTACATAAGAGATGGCCAGATAGAGTACCGCCGCAATACCAAAGGCGGTAAAAGGTTGATAGGTCGCCGAGTTAATATCACGCGCAATCTTCAACAAGTCAGGCACGGTAGCGGTAAACGCCAGCGCCGTCGAATGCAGCATCAGGATAACTTCATTGCTGTAAGCTGGCAGCGCAATGCGCAGCGCCGATGGCAGAATGATGCAGCGATAAAGCTTAAACGACGACAAACCATAGGCGCGCGCGGCTTCCACTTCTCCCGCCGGAACCGAGCGAATTGCCCCGGCAAAAATTTCGGTGGTGTAGGCGCAGGTATTTAACGTTAAGGCCAGCACCGTACAGTTCAGGCCGCTGCGGAAGAAGGCGTTTAACAGCTCCGTGCCTTTGACGATTTCCAGCGTATACATGCCGGAATAGAACACCAGTAGCTGCACGTAGAGCGGCGTACCGCGGAAAATATAGGTAAACAGCCAGACCGGGAATTTGATGTATTTATTGCTGGAGACGCGAGCAATAGCCAGAAACAGCGCCAACACGCCGCCCATCACCACCGACAGCACCAGCAGCCATAGGGTAATCGCCACGCCGGTAAAGCGATAGCCATCCGTCCACAGCAGCGATTTCCAATACTCCTGAATGATCTCAATCACAGGTCAGCCCTCTTCACGCCCACGGAGTAGCGGCGTTCGAGCAGCAGCAACACGCCATTGGAAACGGTAGTAAACAGCAGATAAATCAAGCCACAGACGATAGCGAAGTAGAACGGTTCCCAGGTGCTTTTACCGGCAAGTTGGGTCGCTTTAACCACATCTTCCAGACCCAACAGCGAGACCAGCGCGGTCGCTTTGAGGATAACCTGCCAGTTATTGCCAATGCCCGGCAGCGCATAGCGCATCATCGCGGGAAACAGAATACGACGGAAGGTTTGTGCCCCGGTGAAGCCAAAAGCCGTCGCGGCTTCAATATGACCTTTTGGCACCGCCATAAACGCGCCGCGGAAGGTTTCGGTGAAATAGGCCCCGTAGATAAAACCGAGGGTGATGATACCGGCGATCATCGGGTCAATATCAAACTGCGCCAGCCCGAGCGCGTCGGTCAGCACGTTAAGCGCCATCTGCAGCCCGTAGAAAATCAGCAGCATCAGCACCAAGTCTGGCACGCCACGAATCAGCGTGGTGTAGCCCTCAAAAATTAACGCCAGTACGCGATTTCGGGAGAGCTTCGCTCCCGCGCCAACCAGACCTATGAGCACGGCAAGAACCACTGAGCTGATAGCCAGCTCAAGGGTGACAAGAGCGCCCTGAAAAATTACCTGTGAAAACCCGTACAGCATGCTGCCAGTCCTGTCTTTACGCCCACCGTTTTGTGCGTGCAAAACGGTGGGTTACTCGTGATGATTACTCGCCGTAAACGTTAAAATCGAAGTACTTCTTCGCCAGCTTGTCGTAGGTGCCGTCGGCACGCATGTCAGCAAACGCTTTGTTCAGCGCGTTCAGCAGCTCGGTATCGTCTTTACGCAGACCCATACCGGTACCTACACCGAATAGCTTCACGTCTTTAATGGACGGGCCGCCGAACTGGTAGTCTTTACCGATAGGCTGTTTCAGGAAACCTTCACTCGCCGCCACTTCGTCCTGGAACGCGGCATCAATACGGCCAGCGGTCAGGTCAGAGTAGATATTGTCCTGTCCCTGGTAGGAGACAATTTCAATACCTTTCGGCGCCCAGTGTTCGTTACCGTACGTCTCCTGAGTGGTACCCTGCAGTACGCCCACGCGCTTGCCTTTCAGCGTGGCGAGGTCTGGCGTAATTGGAGAACCTTTTTTCACCACCAGACGGGAGTCAGCGGCATAGAGTTTGTCGGTAAAGGCGATTTCCTGCTGACGTTTTTCGGTGATCGACAGCGAGGACATGATGGCATCGATTTTCTTCGCTTTCAGCGAGGGGATCAGGGCGTCCAGCGGGTTTTCCACGAAGGTACATTGTGCCTGGATGCGCTTACACAGCTCTTTTGCCAGATCAATGTCGAAACCCACTAATTCACCCTGTGCATTCTTTGATTCGAACGGTGCATACGTTGGGTCAGTACCGATACGCACTTTTTGCGGGATTGCTGCAAATGCGCTTGATGCAGAAGCAAGCGCTAATACCAGAGAAAAAGACAACGCCAGTTTTTTCATATCATCCTCTACAAGCTGTGATTCTTGTGTGTTTTTTAGAAATAATCTGAGCAGTTATCGTGCCATCTTTCGCCCCTTCAAGGCAAAGCATTCTGCCCTTCAGGCTGGCTTTTTTCTCATTTAAAATGCTTAATTATGCAACCTCGCGCAACTTACGAACAAAAAACGCACCATCGTGGTGCAAGGGCAAATATATGCACCACGATGATACATGCGACCGGTTAGTCGCCGTAGACGTTGAAGTTAAAATACTTCTTCGCCATCTTGTCGTAGGTGCCGTCCGCGCGCAGTTCCGCTAACGCTTTATCGAACGCCGCTTTCAGCTCGACGTCATCTTTACGCAGCCCAACGCCGGTGCCGTCACCAAAGTACTTTTTGTCTTTAACTGACGGGCCAGCAAACTCAAAATCTTTACCGGCAGGCTGTTTCAGGAAGCCTTCGCTGGCGGCGACTTCATCCTGCAATGCCGCGTCCAGACGGCCTGCGGCCAGGTCTGCATAGATCAGATCCTGGTTTTGATAGGCCACCACGTCCACGCCTTTGCTGCGCCAGTTTTCATTGGCGTAAGCTTCCTGGGTAGAACCCTGAAGCACGCCGATGTGCTTGCCTTTCAGCCCGTCCAACGTCGGTTTAACCGAGGAGCCTTTAGCGGCAATCAGGCGGGAGTCTGCCGCGTACAGCTTGTTGGAGAAGGCAATCTCCTGCTGGCGCTTTTCGGTGATCGACAGCGAAGAGATAATCGCGTCAATTTTCTTCGCCTTCAGTGAAGGGATCAGCGCGTCAAAATCGCTGCCAACCCAGGTACACTTGATGCTGGCGCGTTTACACATCTCGTTGCCCAGATCGATATCAAAGCCAATAAAATCGCCTTTGGCATCTTTCGATGAGAACGGTGCGTAGGTGGTATCGGTACCGATGCGGATGCTCTGTGGCAGTGCGGCAAATACGCTGGAGGCGCTGCTGAGACCCAGCAGCAAAGAGAGAGCCAGAACCGTCTTTTTCATACGTTCCCCTATTAAACCGTGATGTCGTTAACTGCTAATAGTTATGTTGTGTTGTGTTTGCAAAACCTACTCTGCATCTTCCGTGCCATCTTTAACGCTGCGAAACCCCACAATGTTAAAAATGTTAACAAAAAGATAACGAGAGGTGATCATCAGGAAAGATATCAGCCACAGCGTATAAATCGAGCACAAAAGTGCAAACGGGATGATTAAATATCGAGGATTTGATCGGTGTTACACAATTGCCCTGAAACAGGGCAAAAGCGACATCATGCACAAGGGTGGCGCAGCGCTATGCGCCGGTCCAGCGGGTAAAGAGATCTTCAGGCAGGGTGATATCAAACAGATCGAGTACGCGGTTAACGGTCTGGTTAATCACGTCGTCCAGCGTTTGTGGGCGATGATAAAACGCTGGCACCGGCGGCATGATCACCGCGCCGATTTCCGCTGCCTGAGTCATCAGGCGAAGATGGCCTAAATGCAGCGGCGTTTCGCGCACGCACAGCACCAGCAGGCGGCGCTCTTTGAGCACCACGTCAGCGGCGCGGGTCAGCAGGCCATCGGTATAGCTGTTCACAATGCCGGAGAGCGTTTTTATCGAGCACGGCAGGATAACCATACCGGCAGTTTTGAACGAACCGGAAGAGATGCTAGCGGCAATATCGCGCGCATCGTGCACCACGTCCGCCAGCGCCTGAACCTCACGCACAGAGAAGTCCGTCTCCAGCGCCAGCGTCTGTCTTGCCGCCTGACTCATCACCAGATGCGTTTCGACGTCCGCCACGGTTTGCAGCACCTGCAACAGGCGCACGCCGTAAATAGCGCCGCTTGCGCCGGAAATACCAATGATGAGTCGTTTCACACGGACCGTCCTGTAGCCATAATGGGGCAAACTTTGCCGGATTACGGTGCCAGACGCAACCGCAACGCGTCGCTATCCGTCACCGAACTGCCGCGCGCCACCAGCCTAACCGGTAGCAGCAGGTTACGTTCACTTTCATCGTTCATCAGTAACTGGAAGGCATCGCGCCCCAGTTCACGTTTATCGACCGCTACCGTGGTCAGCGGCGGGTGGGCCCAGGCCGCAGCGTCGATGTCATCGAAACCGACGATGGCCACCTCTTCCGGCACGCGAATTCCCCGACGGGCACATTCGCGCATTGCCACCAGCGCGGCTACGTCGTTGTAGGCAAAAATCGCATCCGGCGGCTGTGGTAGCGCCAGCAATCGAGACATTCCTTCGACCAGCGCCTGCTCAATCTCTTTTATCGGCGGCACCTCAACGCAGTATTCTGGCGCAAGCGTCAGCCCGGCATCAAACAGCGCCTGCTGATAGCCCTCGACGCGCTGACGAATACTGTAGTGGCGCTGTGACGTTCCCAGAAACGCAATACGGGTTCTCCCCTGCTCCAGCAGATGACGCGTGGCAATGAAGCCGCCGTGAAAGTTATCCGGGTTAACGCAGGGAAAATCCGCTGCCCATAAATCGACCAGCGCCACCGGCAGCGCGGTCTGCCGAAGTTCGGCCAGCACTTCCGGCTCAAGGTAACCCGCGCACACCAGCGCATCCGGCTGGTGCAGTTGAATCAGTTCAGATACCGAATCCTGCGGGCCAATTGGCTGAAAGCTCATAGCGATGTCATTTTCCCGGCAGGCATCCGCCACGCCCAGCATCACCGTTGAGTAGAACGGCAGCGCGCTGGCGATATTGTGCTCCCGGTGGAGTAAAAACATCAGCCGCTTGATACGCCCGGTGCGCAAGCGGCTAAAGTCATAACCTTCCGCCTGGGCAATCGACAAGATACGTTGCCGCGTTTCATCGCTCAGCCCCGGCTGCCCTTTCAGAGCGCGGGAGACCGCCGCAATGGAAACGCCGCACGCCGTGGCAATATCTTTGATTCTAATTTTCTTCGCCATTCCGTTCGCTTCCGACTGTTAGCTATCACGCCCGACAGAGGATACCACGCGACTCTTTCGGCCCGTAGATTAAGTTTTATATTTACTAAACAAACTTACGAAAAAACGCCAATAACCACCAGAAATGACTTTTAAATCGACAATATCAGTTAAATTTGTGATACATATCTCTAATTAATATTTATTTATAGTAAAAATAAGATCGAATTCACCCTTTAAAACGTACGCTATATACCCAAGTTTCGCTCAGGATCTATGCTCAGCACCGTTAGTTATTTACTAAAAATCGTCAGAGATACGCCGTAATGACTTTTTGAATCATCACACCCTGTTCGAGGATTGGTTATGACCATTGCTGATAACCTGGATACTGATGTACAGACCGTTGATGCGGGAGAGACGCTCTCTACCCGCGAAAAGATAGGCTATGGATTAGGCGATGCCGGTGGGCATTGCATCTCAGATTTGATTAGCGGCTTTTTACTCTTTTTCTACACCGACGTTTTTGGGTTAAGCCCGGCCATCGTCGGCGCCATGTTCTTTACCCTGCGTATCTTTGATGCCGTTTCCGATCCCGTGATGGGGGTGATTGCCGACCGTACCCGCAGCCGCTGGGGGCGCTTTCGTCCGTGGCAGCTGTGGACTGCCGTACCGCTTGGCGTGATCGGTATCCTGACCTTTACCGTTCCGGACATGAGCGCGAACATGAAAATCGCGTGGGCGTTCGGCACCTACTTCCTGCTCTCCATCGGCTATACCGCCAACAACGTGCCTTACTGCGCGCTGATTAATTCCATCACTAACCGCCACGATCAGGTGATGTCCTGCCAGTCCTGGCGCTTCGTGTTAAGCGGCATTGCCGGTTTCCTCGTCTCCGTCGGCCTGCCGTGGATGGTGGAATTCTTTGGTCAGGGCAACCTGGCGAAGGGTTATCAGTATGGTGTCACCGTGCTGTGCACCATCGGCATGGTGCTGTTCCTGCTGTGCTTCTTCTGGGTGAAAGAGCGTGTGCCGCTATCGCTGGCGGGTAACTTCACCCTGCGCGAACACCTGGCTGGGCTGCGCAAAAATGACCAGTTGCTGATGATGCTGATCATGTCTTTCCTGCTGGTGAATATTCTCTGTATTCGCGGCGGCGGCTACATGTACTTCATCTCCTACGCGCTTGAGGGCGGTGCCGGGTACATGTCGATGTTCTTCGGTATCCTCACGATCTCCGGGATTGCCGGGGCGATCGTCGTCAACCCGCTCTCTCGCCGCGTTGATATGGTGCGACTCTACTACTGGACTAACCTGGTGCTGGTCGCGTTCGGGATTGGCATGTACTTCCTCCCGGTTGGCCCGCAGTACCAGGTGCTGTGGCTGGTCTGCATTGCGGTTAACAGCGTGATTCAGGGCTTCACCCTGCCGCTGCACTTCTCGATTATGGCCTTCGCCGACGACTACGGCGAATGGAAAACCGGCGTGCGATCTTCCGGGATGAACTTCGCCTTTAACCTCTTTTTCATCAAGCTCTCCTGGGCCTCTTCCGGCGGCATTATCAGCCTGATCCTGATTATGGTGGCCTATCAGCCGGGGCTTGGGAACCAGACGCCAGCATCTATCCATGGCATCACCCTGCTGCAAAGCCTGGTGCCAGCCGCATTCCACTTCGTGCTCGCCATGTGCCTGCTGAAGTGCCGTCTTAACGGCCCAATGATGAACCGTATTTCTACCGACCTTCACCAACGCCATTCACACATTTCCTGAGGTAAACATGATGCAGTCTGATGTGATTGAAGCCGATCTGAACCGAATCACCATTACCGACCCGTTTTTAGGGGAATATCAGCGCCTCATCCGCGACGTGGTTATCCCTTATCAATGGGAAGCGCTGAATGACAATCTTCCGGAGGCGGAACCGAGCCACGCGCTGGCAAACTACCGCATTGCCGCCGGTATTGAACAGGGTGATTTTTATGGCATGGTCTTTCAAGACAGCGACGTCACCAAATGGCTGGAAGCGGTTGCCTGGTCACTCAGCCAGAAACCTGACGCCCAACTGGAAAAGACCGCCGATGAGGTGATTGAACTGCTAGCGCAGGCGCAGTGTGAAGATGGTTATCTGAATACCTGGTATACCGTAAAAGAGCCGGGCTTACGTTGGACCAACGTGGCAGAGTGCCATGAGCTTTACTGCGCCGGGCACCTGTTCGAAGCGGCGGTGGCGTTTTACCGCGCCACCGGCAAGCGTCGCCTGCTCGATATCTCCTGCCGCTTTGCCGATCACATCGACACGGTTTTCGGCCCCAACCCCAATCAGCTGCGCGGTTATCCGGGGCATCCGGAAATTGAACTGGCGCTGATGCGTCTGTATGAAGTAACAAAAGAACCGCGCTATCAGGCACTGGCCCGCTTCTTCGTTGAAGAGCGCGGTCAGCAGCCGTACTACTACGATATTGAGTTTGAAAAACGCGGCGGCACTCGCCACTGGGTGGGCTGGGGCGATGCCTGGCCGGGCATGATTAAGGACAAATCGTACACCCATGCGCACAAGCCGCTATCCGAACAGCACGAAGCAGTAGGCCACGCCGTCCGCTCGGTCTATCTGATGACCGGGCTGGCGCATATCGCCCGCATGACCCACGACGAAGATAAGCGCCAGACCTGTCTGCGCATCTGGGACAACATGGTGCAGCGCCGCATGTATATCACCGGCGGCATCGGTTCACAGGGGATTGGCGAAGCGTTTACCAGCGACTACGACCTGCCGAACGACACCGCCTATGGTGAAAGCTGCGCCTCGATTGGCCTGATGATGTTCGCCCGCCGGATGCTGGAGATGGAAGGCGACGCCCATTACGCCGACGTGATGGAACGGGCGTTCTACAATACGGTGCTCGGCGGGATGGCGCTGGACGGTAAGCACTTCTTCTACGTCAACCCATTGGAGACGCACCCGAAAAGCATTCCCCATAATCATATCTACGATCACATTAAACCGGTTCGCCAGCGCTGGTTCGGCTGCGCCTGCTGCCCGCCGAATATTGCTCGCACGCTGGTCGCCATCGGTCACTACATTTTCACTCCGCGCCCGGATGCGCTGTTCATCAACTTCTACGCCGGTAGCGAAGCGCAGTTCACGGTGAACGAGCAGACGCTGGCGCTCAAAATCGAAGGCAACTACCCGTGGGATGAAGAGGTGAACATTCGTTTCGCGCATCCGCAAGCGGTTGAACACACCCTGGCGCTGCGTCTGCCGGAGTGGTGTGAAGCGCCGAAGGTGCTGGTCAACGGTCAGCCGGCGGTGGGTAACACGATCAACGGTTACCTGCATCTGCACCGTGAGTGGCAGGAAGGTGACGTGATTACGCTGCACCTGCCGATGACCATCCGCCGCGTCTACGCCAACCCGCTGGTACGCCATGCAGCCGGAAAAGTGGCCATTCAGCGCGGGCCGCTAGTCTACTGCCTGGAAGAGGCGGATAACGGCAGCGAACTGCATAACCTGTCGCTGCCAAAAGAGAGTGCCTTCCGTGAAATTCAGGGCGTGGGGGTATTGAAGGGTAAAATTCTGTTGCAGGCGGAAGGGTTACGCGTGCTGACCGCGCAGGAGGACAAGTCGCTCTACAGCTTTGATAATCGCCAGACGGCGGTAGAAAAGCAGACGTTAACCTTTATTCCGTGGTTTAGCTGGGCCAACCGTGGCGAAGGCGAAATGCGGATTTGGGTGGACGAGGCGTAAAACGCCTCGGCCGGGCTACGTGGGGTGCGTAGCCCGGCCGAGCGAAAGCGACGCCGGGAAAATACCGTCGTACTTACCCTTCGTTATGCATCTCTAAATTTTCCACTTCATTCTGCAGCTGTACCGCTTTCGCGTCGTCATTGCGCAGAGAGTCGAGGAAATCGAGATAGGTCTGGTCAACGTCTTTGGTCACGTACACGCCGTTGAATACCGAGCATTCAAACTGCTGAATATCCGGGTTCTCCGCGCGAACTGCATCAATCAGATCGTCCAGATCCTGGAAGATAAGACCGTCGGCGCCGATGATCTGGCGAATCTCATCCACTTCACGCCCGTGGGCAATCAGCTCGGTGGCGGTTGGCATATCGATACCGTAGACGTTCGGGAAACGAATTTCCGGTGCCGCAGAGGCCAGATAAACCTTCTTCGCCCCGGCTTCACGCGCCATCTCAATAATCTGCTCAGAAGTGGTACCGCGCACGATGGAGTCATCCACCAGCAGCACGTTCTTATCGCGGAATTCAGCGCGGTTAGCGTTGAGCTTGCGGCGAACGGATTTACGACGCAGCTGCTGGCCCGGCATGATAAAGGTACGGCCCACGTAGCGGTTTTTCACAAAGCCCTGACGGTATGGTTTACCGAGAATACGAGCAATTTCCAGCGCGATATCGCAGGAGGTTTCCGGAATTGGAATCACCACGTCGATATCCAGATCTTCCCATTCACGCGCAATCTTCTCTCCGAGCTTGGTACCCATGTTCACACGGGCGCTGTAGACGGAAATTTTGTCGATAAAGGAGTCTGGACGCGCGAAGTAGACGTATTCGAACAGGCACGGGTTGCTCACCGGGTTGTCAGCGCACTGACGGGTGAACAGCTGGCCGTTTTCGGTGATGTAGACCGCCTCGCCCGGCGCAACGTCGCGCAGGAATTCAAAGCCGAGGGTGTCCAGCGCCACGCTTTCGGAGGCCACCATATATTCGGTGCGACCGTCGCCGATATCACGCTTGCCCAGCACCAGCGGACGAATACCGTTCGGGTCGCGGAAGGCCACCATGCCGTGACCGATAATCATCGCGACGCAGGCATACGCACCGCGAATCTGGCGGTTGGTTGCGGCGATAGCAGCGAAGATATTGTCGGCTTCCAGCGGGTAATGACGGAAGTTATCCAGCTCGCTCGCGAAGATATTGAGCAGGATTTCAGAATCGGAGGTGGTGTTGATGTGGCGGCGTTTTTCTTCAAACAGCTTTTGACGTAACTCGTGCGCATTGGTCAGGTTACCGTTATGCGCCAGCGTAATGCCGTACGGGGAGTTAACGTAAAAAGGCTGGGCCTCAGAGGCGCTGGAGCTGCCCGCCGTTGGGTAACGCACGTGGCCAATACCCATGTTGCCCTGCATACGCTGCATGTGGCGGGCTTCAAAGACATCGCTCACCAGACCGTTCGCTTTACGCAAGCGGAAGCAGTTGTTGGCATCAATGGTGATGATGCCAGCGGCATCCTGTCCACGGTGCTGCAGCACCGTTAGCGCATCATAAATCGACTGGTTTACCGGCATGACACCGGCGATACCGACAATACCGCACATACGTCTTTTCCTCGTTAAGCAACGACCCAAAGCTTATACTTTGGGCAAGAAACTTGACGAGCTTTGAAGGTATTCAAAAAACCATCTGATAACCGGTGAGAAATAGGGAATAAACTGCGAATGCTGCCAGTCATCGCTTTTGGCCATCCCGGTAAAGGTGTCAAGGAAGAACAAGATAGCGGCGATAATCAGCACCCCACGTAATGCGCCGAAGCAGATCCCCAATACCCTGTCTGTACCCGACAGACCGGTCTTTTCCACCAGCTGGCCTATCACAAAGTTGACGATAGCGCCGACGATGAGCGTCGCGATGAACAGCGCCGCAATAGCAATCCCATTTCGAACCCGTTCGTCCTCAAAGCCCGTAAACCAGACTGACAGGTCAGTGTAGTAATGGCTGGCAACGTAGAAGGCACAGCCCCATGTTACCAACGATAATGCTTCACGAACAAAGCCGCGGATGAGGCTCACCAAGCAAGATAAGCCCAGCACCGCGATAATGGCGTAATCAATCCAGACCATATATGTCCCACGATTTTACGCCCTGTCATCCAGTTCGGGCGCATTCTAACAGAAAAAGAAAACGTTTGCGTAGGGATTTCCTTCCCCGGCGTAAATAAAAAATGGCGCTGAAAAAATATTCAACGCCATCGTTTTTTGGTCGTTTTCGGCGTTGTTCAACCCCCCTCACCCTAACCCTCTCCCCTAAGGGGAGAGGGGACCGTTGGGAGACGGCGACAAGTCCAGCACCAACTTTCTCCCTCGCCCCTCTGGGGAGAGGGCCGGGGTGAGGGGAAAAGACCCACGCCTTAGTTCGGCGTATATCCCATCACCACGCCGCTGAGCCCCGACAACCGATTCAGTTCACCAAGTGAACCTTTCAGCTTATCTTTCGAGGCATCCGGGCCGACCAGAATACGGGTGATTTTACCCTGAACGGGCGTCGAAGGCGACGTGTAGGCGTGATATCCTGCACCACGCAGACTCGCCACAATTTCGTTCACCTTATCCGCATTCTTCAATGCACCAAGCTGCACCACGTACGCTTTACCTACCGGTGCCGGTTTCTCTTCCGGCGCGGCTTTCGGCGGTGGCGTCGTTGCTGCGACCTGTTCAGCAACAGGCTGCGGTTTTGGTTTCGGTTTTTCTACTGGTTTTGGCTTCGGCAGTTCGGCGGCCGGCGGGATCTGTTCAAGATCGCCGTTGCCGTTAACGGCCAGACGGCTGGAGTCCAGCGACGGCGCAGCCGCGTCGCCTGCCCTCACCTCTTCTGCCGCCCCTTCAGGCGGCTGAGCAGGCAGCGCCTGCGTTGCCGTCGGCAGCATATCAGGTTCATCACGGTCCCCCGGTTTTGGCACCAGCGGAATCGCCGCAAACTCATCCTGATAATGCTTTTTTTGCCCGTCAAGCAGCCCTGGCAGCACAATGACCCCCAGCGCAACTAATACTATCGTCCCGACGAGACGGTTTTGAAACTTACTTGCCACCGGCACTCCCCGCGTCCAACGCTTCCATCACATGCGCTACCGTGTGGAACGAACCACACACCAGCACCGTATCTTCGGGCGCTGCGTCAGCTATGGCGGCATGCCACGCCTGCACGACGCTGGTAAAGACGGTCCCTGCGCGCAGATGCTCGCGCAGCTGTTCCGCCGTAGCACCGCGAGGTCCCTCGAGCGGCGCACAGTACCAGCTATCTACAACGTCCTCCAGACACGCCAGCGTACCGGCGATGTCCTTATCATGCAGCATACCAATAACCGCCAGCACTCGCCCAGTTTTCGGCAACGATTTGAGACGCCCGGCAAGATAGGCCGCGGCGTGCGGGTTATGTGCAACATCGAGAATCACGCGTGGCTCAAGCTGGATGGTCTGGAAACGGCCCGGCAGAATAGCGCTGGCAATGCCTTCACGGATCACCGCTTCACTCACCTCAAGCCCGCTGGCGCGCAGCGCGGCAAGCGCCGTAGCGGCGTTAGGCTGCGGCACGTTTGGCAACGGCAGGTTACGCAGTTCGCCCTGGGCGTCGCTGAAGGCCCAGCTATCGCCTTCGACGGTATAGCGCCAGTCAACATTACGCTGCAGCAGCAGTGCGCCCTTTTCATGGGCCACGTCGGCAATGGTATGCGGCATATCCGGCTCACCAACCACCGCAGGGCGGTTAGCGCGGAACACGCCCGCTTTCTCACGACCAATGCTTTCACGGTCCGGCCCCAGCCAGTCGGTATGGTCCAGCGCAATGCTGGTTACCACGGCGACGTTAGCATCAACGATGTTAGTGGCATCAAGACGACCGCCTAAGCCTACTTCCAGGATAACAACGTCAAGCTTTGCCTGCTTAAACAACCACAGCGCCGACAGCGTGCCGTATTCGAAATAGGTCAGTGAGGTATCACCACGCCCGGCTTCAATCGCCGCAAATGACGCGGTATGTGCGCTTTCGGCAAGCTCTGCGCCCTGCACGCGTACACGTTCGGTGTAGCGCACCAGATGTGGAGAGCTGTAAACCCCTACCTTATAGCCCGCCGCCATCAGGATAGTTTCCAGCGTGCGGCAGGTGGTGCCTTTGCCGTTGGTTCCGGCGACGGTAAAGACGAACGGCGCAGGCTGCAGCACGTCTAACTGACCGGCAACGCGGCTAACACGTTCAAGGCCGAGGTCGATGGTTTTTGAGTGGAGGTTTTCCAGATAAAAAAGCCACGTAGCCAGGGGCGACGTGGCCTGAGGAATAAGATTTTTGTCCATAGTGCCCGCAACATCCAACAACGGTGAATAAAAGCAAAAAGGGCAGAGCCACCCGGCCCTGCCCTTTGGATTATCAGGCCTCTGGTTCCTGATCCGGTACCGGTGGCACCACCACGCTTTCGCGCGGCGCGTCCGGGTTCGGTGCCGGGAGATTCATCAGCTTCGCCAGAATGCTAGCAAGCTTCAGACGCATTTCCGGGCGGCGCACGATCATGTCGATAGCGCCCTTCTCGATGAGGAACTCACTGCGCTGGAAGCCCGGTGGCAGTTTCTCACGAACGGTCTGTTCGATTACGCGCGGGCCAGCAAAGCCAATCAGCGCTTTTGGCTCAGCGATGTTCAGGTCGCCCAGCATCGCGAAGCTCGCGGAGACGCCACCCATGGTTGGGTCGGTCAGCACGGAGATATACGGTAAACCGCGTTCCTGCATTTTCGCCAGCGCCGCAGAGGTTTTCGCCATCTGCATCAGAGACATCAGCGCTTCCTGCATACGCGCCCCGCCGGAAGCGGAGAAGCAGATCAGCGGGCAGTTGTCTTCCAGCGCCTGTTCAACGGCACGGACAAAACGCGCACCGACAACAGAACCCATTGAGCCGCCCATAAAGGAGAACTCAAAGGCCGCACCGACAACCGGCATCCCGTGCAGGGTGCCTTTCATCACGATCAGCGCATCTTTTTCACCCGTCTCTTTCTGAGCGGATGCCAGACGATCTTTGTATTTTTTAGAGTCACGGAACTTCAGCACGTCTTTTGGCTCAAGTTCACTTCCCAGTTCAACCAGGGACCCTTCATCTAACAGGCTATGCAGGCGATTACGCGCTGACATACGCATGTGATGATCGCACTTCGGGCAAACCTCGAGGTTACGCTCCAGCTCAGCGCGATACAGAACCTGACCACAGCTATCGCATTTGGTCCACACCCCTTCCGGGATGCTCGCCTTGCGGGTAGGTGTGATATTGCTTTTAATTCGTTCAATCCAGCTCATTGATAACCTTTCTGCCTGAACCTGGTCGATGCCAGTTTTGCCATAAGGGGGCGCGCATAATGCCACTTTTGCCCCTCATAGACCATGAATGTTGCACATTAAAACATAACAGCCCGAAACTTGGCATAAAAAAGTGGTCGAACCGCGAAACATGTCGTAACAGGGCACGGCTGAATCGTGCCCCGCGTGCAGGGTTTATTTTGCCGCTTTTGCCGCCTTACGACGGTGGCGGATCACTTCAATCACGCCCGGCAATATCGACAGCACAATGATAGCGACAATCAGCAGCTTCAGGTTTTCCTGAACCACCGGCAGATCGCCAAACAGATAGCCCGCGTAGGTGAACAGCAGTACCCACAGCAGCCCGCCAGTCACGTTGTAGAGTGCAAAATGACGATAGGACATATGGCCCATTCCCGCCACAAATGGCGCAAATGTTCTGACGATAGGCACAAATCGCGCCAGAATAATGGTTTTTCCGCCGTGCTTATCGTAGAACGCATGGGTCTTATCGAGGTAGCTGCGACGGAAGATCTTCGAGTTTGGATTGCTAAACAGCTTCTCACCGAACAGCCGCCCAATGGTGTAGTTCACCGCATCCCCGACAATCGCCGCGATCACCATCAGCACCACCATCAGGTGGACGTTGAGATCGTTGGTTGGCAGCGCCGACAGCGCACCGGCAACAAACAGCAGCGAGTCGCCCGGCAGGAACGGCGTGACCACCAGCCCCGTTTCGCAGAACAAGATCAGGAACAGAATGGCGTAGACCCAGATGCCGTACTGCGCAACCAGCTCCGCCAGGTGCACATCAATGTGCAGGATGAAATCAATCAAAAAACGGATGAGATCCATATTGTCTTAGCCCTAAATGACTTCGTTAGTCCGCCAGGAAAAGCGGGCCCATCGGCGCGGCGGGCAGTGCAAAGTGAGCGGGATAATCTACCGCCACCAGGTACAGCCCTTCCGCTTTTGCCGTTGCGGCGGCAAGCGTCCTGTCTTTTGCCGCCAGCAGTTCTGCAATCCAGCTCTCCGGCTGGTTTCCTGCGCCAACTTCCATCAGGCTGCCAACAATGTTCCTTACCATGTGGTGCACAAAGGCGTTTGCTTTGATGTCCACCACAATATAGTTGCCATAGCGCGTGACGTTGATATGCATAACGTTACGCCACGGCGTACGCGACTGGCACTGCACCGCACGAAACGAGGTGAAGTCATTCTCGCCCAGCAGACTCTGCGCGGCGCGGTGCATCCGCTCCGCGTCCAGCGGCTGGTGATAATGGGTCACCCCCTGGCTCAACACCGCCGGACGCAGCCGGTGGTTGTAGATAACGTAACGGTAACGGCGCGCCGTCGCGCTAAAGCGCGCGTGAAAATCGTCGGGAACAGCTTTCACCCAACGTACCGCGATGTCACCAGGTAAATTCGCATTTACACCCAGCGTCCATGCGGCGTCTTTACGCAGCGCGCGGGTTTCAAAGTGCACCACCTGGCCCGTGCCGTGAACGCCAGCGTCGGTACGCCCGGCGCAGTACACGTTGATAGGCTCGTTTGCCACCTGCGAGAGCGCTTTTTCAAGCTTCTCCTGCACGCTGCGCACTTCGTTTTGCCGCTGCCAGCCGTAGTATTTGCTGCCGTCGTACTCAATGCCCAGCGCAATTCGATAGACCGGCAGCAGCTCTTTGTCAGACATTAGTACAGATACTCCTGCACCAGTTTCTCAGCGGTTTTGACCGCCATCAGCGCGCCGCCGAAGCGAACGTTGTCGGCGACGGACCAGAACTGAACCTGCTCCGGCATGCCGTAATCGTTACGGACGCAGCCGATGGAGAGATGCGCGCTGCCGGTGGCATCGCCAACCTGAGTCGGGAATTCCCCCTCTTCAGACAGCACGATGTCTTCGCCGCGGGAGAAAGCATCACGCGCTTCTTCCGCAGACAATGGACGCATGGCTTCAAAGCTCACCATCTGCGCATGGCCGTAGAACACCGGCGACTGCACGCAGCTAGCAGAAATCATCAGGCCTTCGTCCTGCAGGATTTTGCGAACCTGGTCGACGATACGACGCTCTTCACGCACGCTACCTTCACGATCCGGCAGCAGCGGCAGCATGTTGAACGCCAGCTGGCGGCCAAAGAAGTCATCTTCATCAATCGGAATACCGTTCAGCAGTTTGGCGCTCTGCCCTGCCAGCGCATCAACGGCTTTCTTGCCGTGCGCAGAGGCGGAGATCAGGCTGGTCACGTTGATACGTGACAGGCCACCGTCATCAATCAGCGGCTTCAGCGCAGCCAGCAGTTGGCTGGTCTGGCTATCAGCCACGGCAATCAGGTTACGGTTGCGGTAGTCCGCCATCACAAACGGGTTCACGTCCGGCACCACCAGCGGTACGTCCGGTTCCAGCGCAAATAGACCGCTGAGATCGATAACCAGACAGCCCGCGTTAGTGGCTTCTTCCGCATAGCTTGCCGAAGCTTCCTGACCAGCGGCAAAGAACGCCAGCTGGGCCTGAGTCCAGTCGAACTCTGCGGCGTCTTGTACCCTGACCGATTTACCGTTAAAACGCAGATGTTCGCCCGCGCTGTCGGTGCGCGCCAGCGCATAGATATCACCCACCGGGAACTGACGTTCAGCAAGGGTTTCAAGCAGGGCTTCGCCTACGGCGCCGGTTGCGCCCAGGATGGCAATATTCCAGCCTTCAGACATGGTGATTTACTCCAGAAAAAATGCGACTCTGCCGGAGTATCCAGCAGAGTGATTAAGAAGACATTAACAGTGTACGGCGTTAAACCCGAGTTTTTGCAGCAGCTCGGCCGCATCGGCATCATCACACTCAACGGTCAATGATGACCATTCGCGACGCTCGAGATAGTTCTTGCGCAGTTTGTCGAATTCGCCGGGGATACCCGCCACTTTTCGCAGCGGCGCGTCATCGCGGCGCACATCATACACTAAATGGACCAGTCTTTTCAGCGTAGGCTGATCGAGCGGGCCATGCAGGCTAATACGGCCAAATTCCGGCGCCGGCAGCAGCGTCGAGAGCGCCACTTCCTGTGGTTGGCCAATAAACTGGCTATAGGCTTCAAACACCTGGGTGGTGCCGCGCGCTTTACCTTCCAGCGTGTAGCCGGCGATGTGCGAGGTGCCCAGATCGACTTTATCGAGCAGCGCCAGGTTGAGATCCGGTTCGGGCTCCCAGACGTCCAGCACCACGCTCAGCGCCTGCCCCGCTTCCAGACATTTCAGCAGCGCGGCGTTATCCACCACCGGGCCACGACAGGCGTTGATTAGAATCGTCCCCGGTTTCAGGCGGCGAATCAGGGCCTCGTCGGCAAGATGCAGCGACTTATACTGCCCCTCTTTATATAACGGCGTGTGGAAGGTGATAACGTCAGCTTCGGCGACCAAGTCGTCGAGCGAGCGGAAATCGCCTTCGTCGCCGTTGTCCGCACGTGGCGGATCGCAAAGCAGCGTTTTAATACCCAGCGCTTCAAGACGCCTTTGCAGACGGCCGCCGACATTACCCACGCCGACGATGCCGACGGTGCGGTCAGCCAGCGCAAAACCGTCGCGCTCGGCCAGCATCAGCAGCGCTGAGAAGACATATTCCACTACCGCAATGGCATTACAGCCCGGCGCGGCAGAAAAACCAATGCCCGCCTGCGCCAGCCACGGCTGGTCGACGTGATCGGTGCCCGCGGTGGCGGTACCGACAAACTTAATCGCCTTGTCGCCAAGCAGCGCTTCATTCACCTTCGTTACCGAGCGCACCATCAGCGCATCGGCATCGGTCAACGCATCGGTCGGGATCGGGCGGCCAGGAACAGCCCTCACTTCGCCCAGACGACTAAAAAGCTCACGGGCGTAGGGCATATTTTCATCAACAAGGATTTTCACGGTTCAGTACCTGTCTGAGAACGAGAGTAAACCGGGGAAGTGTGCCATAATCTTGCCGCCAGGAATACTCGCGCCTGGCATCAGTACCGCTTTACAGAAAGGATGAATCATGACGCAACCCATCTCAGGTATGCCTGCGCGCCCTCCGGGGGCCGGTCCCACTCCGCTTTCCAGTGCCGGAGAGCAGCCGCTTAACCTTCAGCAACGCACCGTGCTGGAGCGTTTGATCACGCGCCTTATCACCATGACGTCGCAGCAAAATGCCGAAGTGTGGGCGGGCGTAAAACACGATCTGGGACTGAAAGGTGATACGCCGCTGCTGGCGCGTCATTTTCCGGCGGCGGAACAGAATCTGAACCAGCGCATCGGCACCGCCGAGCAGAACCTGAGCATGAGGCAGACGCTCTCACAGCTCACCGAACTGCTGGGCCAGGGCAATAATCGCCAGGCTGTCAGTGATTTTATCCGTCAACAGTATGGGCACACCGCCCTGAACCAGCTTACCCAGCCGCAGCTTAATAATGTGCTGCAGCTGCTCCAGCGCGGCCAGCTGTCAATTCCTCAGCCGCAGCAGCGCCCAGCGACCGACCGTCCGCTACTGCCGGCGGAGTACACCACGCTTAACCAACTGGTCAGCAAGCTGTCGGCGGCGACCGGCGAGTCGAGCAAGCAAATCTGGCAGTCGCTGATTGAGCTCGCCAGCGTGAAGCCCGACGCGCTCTACTCCGATAAAGCACCATCGTCGTCCAGTGACGCCAATAAACCGCTTTGGCAGTCGCTACAGGAATTTTCGCCGGTGAAGACCAGCGAGCTGATCCCCGCGAAATATTTCACCTCGCTGGTGACGTTATTGCAGGCGCGGCTGACACTGAGCACGCATCCGGCTCCTACGTTTAACGTGCTTCAGGCCGCACTTAAGCAGCCGTTGGGCGATCAGGAGCTTCAGGTGCTGCGGGATTATGGGCAACAAAACTGGAATATGACACCGCAGACGGTGCTCACCACCGTTCAGGTTCAGGAGTTGCTCAACCTCCTGTTCCTCAAGCGTATTGAGCGTGAGCGCGTAGCGCATGCCGAGGCGCTGGAGGCGCGGAACATTCAGCCGATTTACGCGCCGTTCGCACCGATGATTACCTCAATTAAGTCACTGTCGGCACGCCCTGGGCTGGCCTTTGTGGTGCTGATTGTGGTGGCGGTGCTACTTTGGGTGCTGCTGTAAACTCAGCACCTGGGCAATGGTCGTCATAACCGCATCGTCATCATTGGTGCCGGTAATAAACCGCGCGGCCTGCTTGGTTTCGTCAAACGCATTGCGCATGGCGAAGCTCCAGGTGGCGCGGGTCATCAGTTCGATATCATTCAACCCATCGCCAAAGACCATCGTTTCGTCTTTGTTGACGCCCAGCCTCTCCTGCAGGATTTCCACCGTATGGCCTTTGTGTACGCCCACGTCGGCGATATCAATCCACGCGTCTTCTGAGACCACGATATAAGCTTTATCAACGTAATCTGCGAGATGCGGCTTAATCTGCGGGCAGCGACCTTTGATGTCGAAGAGGGAAATTTTAACGAAGTCGTGCCCGACCTCATCGAACGCCGCAACCTGCACCACATTGGCGTAGGACATTTTCACTTTCTGCAGCATCTCTGGGGCAATAGTATTTTTGACATACGCGCCAAACGGCGTGCAGGCGATGATCACCGGCTCGCTGTTGACCTCCTCAAGCGTGTGGATGATTTCTCGCCCCAGCGCATTTTTGATCAGTGACTGATAGACATACTCTCCGTCATGTTTAATCCGCGTGGCGCTGTCGCCCAGGATCCAGAAATCACGCACCTGGTCACCAAACAACTCCTCAACGCGCTCGCACTGCTTGCCAGTGCACAGCGCAAAGGCGACGCCCTGCTGCTGCATCAATGCCTTAATCTGCGGGAACAACTCGCGGTTGTAATCACCATGGCGGTTTAAGAAAGTGCCGTCGAGGTCGGTAATAATCAGCTTAATCATCTTTATCTCCCGAAAAATGGTGCGCGTATGCCCCCAGCCCCCTCCCCAGTGGGGCGAGGGGACCGTTTTGTGCCGTGACCTTCGTTAAGCATTCTGCTCCGCTGCGGCCGACATATTGACTTTGTTGGCGGCAATCACGAACGGCAGGTAGATAAGCGTGGCGACGACCAGGCATAGTATGCCGACAAAGAGCGCCATCCAGTTCCCCCCCGTGCCGAAGAAGGCAATCAGTGGCCCAGGCGTGGTCCACGGCACCGCGTAGGCAATCGGCGGAATGATTTCCAGGGTAATAAAGAAGTAGCCAATCAGCGAGTTAACAAACGGCACCAGAATAAATGGAATCACCAGAATTGGGTTCAGTACGATAGGCAGACCAAACATCACCGGTTCGTTAATGTTAAACAAGCCAGGCACAAAGGCCATTTTGGCGAGGTCACGGTAGTCCTTGCGGCGAGAGGCAATAAAAATAGCCAGCAGTAGACCCAGCGTCATCCCGGAGCCGCCGCAGTTGGCGAAGGCGTCGTTAATACCGGTCCAGGTAATCGGATACGGCGCGCCCCAGGTGGAACCGTGGGAGGCCGCATAGGAGAGGTTCTCCAGATTCGCTTCTGAGAAGATGGTTTCACGAATCGCTGCCACGGTGTTCGGCCCATGAATGCCGAGGATCCACAGGAAGTTTGCCACCAGCCCCAGAATCAACACGGTCACGATGTTGGTGCCCATATCCTTCAGCGGCGCCTGAATCAGCGTGTAGATCAGGTCGTTCAGGCCGTTTGGCGAGATTTTTAACAGCAGGTAGTTCAGTACCGAGAAGAAGATCATCACGAAGAAGATCGGCAGCAGCACCTTGAAGGAGCGTGCTACAGCAGGCGGTACTGCGGCTGGCATATTGATGGTCACCTTCGGATTACGCGCCAGGCGACAGAATATTTCACTCGCCAGCAGCGCGACAATAACCGCCACAAACAACCCCTGCGGCCCCAGATATTTGGTGCTCAGGTAAGCCTGCCCGTCGATAATCGTATACGGCGTATAAACCACAAAGAACGCGCCAATAGCGGTCAGGCCACACAGCAGATCATCCTGCTGGTAGCTTATCGCCATATTACGCGCCACGAGGAAGGTAATGAGCACCGCCATAATATTGACCGAACCGTTCATCACCGGGGTAAATATTTGCTGCGCATCGGCCAGGTTCGGGAATATCGTCCCCAGATGCAGGATGCTGGCGATAAAACCGTCCGGCGAGAGGATGGCGAAGTTAATCAGAATAATCAGCGAACTGGCCATGACGATGGGAAAGGACAGAATAAAGGCGTCGCGAATGGCCGAAACGTGGATCTGCGAGTTTAATTTTATGGCTATCGGAACGAGGATTTTTTCCATCCCGCGTTCAAATGAATTCATTAACCCCATAATGGTCCCTTAATTTTATAAAAAAATGACTCATTCAATAATTGGAAAGATAATTAAAATACCGACTAGTTATCCAGACGCTCCCGTTTTTTTATTCTTTTCGATATTCCAATCGCGCAGTCAAATAATATATTTCGCATCCCATTTCCTTTCTCAGTAAAATATTTCATTCATTGACGTTCACTTTAATAATTGTTAATTTTCTTAACCTGCATTGCGATCACAGTTAACGGTGCTAAAGTTGTTCAATAATCGACTTGTTGTTGAATGTGTTGGCGCATCCTTACGAGAATGGATTCATAACCTTTTGTTTAAAAAGGATTTAAGGAGGTTCAAAAGTGGTTTACCAGAACGTCATCAATCTGCTTAAAAACAGATTAAACAGCTCAATCTACAATATCGGCGATCTTCTGCCATCGGAAAAAGAGTTGGCAGAGCATTATGATGTTTCGCGTAATACGTTACGCAAAGCGCTAAAAACGCTGGAAGAGGAAGGGATGATTGAACGGCGGCATGGTTCTGGCACCTATCTGCGTAATAAACATTTCCAGGCCTCCGTGACCCACCTCGATAGCTTTACCGAAATCGCCCGCAACGAGGGCAAAACCCCCACCAGCCAGATCCTGAAGTTTGAGCTACAGACCGCCTCTGAAGAGATTGCCAATAACCTGCGGGTGATGCTCGGCGAACCGGTGTACTACGCTAAACGTCTGCGTTTAATCGACAATATTGCCATGCAGATTGAGGAGACGTGGCTTTCCGCCAGTCGGTTCCCGGACCTGACGCTCGCCCATATGAAGAAGTCGAAATTTGCCTATATTGAGAATGAGTGCGGCGTGAAAATTCTTGGCTGCTATGAGTCTATTCAACCTATTCTGCCGTCACCGGACGTGGCCAACCTGCTGCACATCAGCGCATTAGACCCGATTATTCGGATGCAGACACAGGCCATTGATGAACAGTCTAACCCTATCGATTACTCGATTCTGTACACCAACATGTTTGAATTCCAGGTGAAATATTTCCTGCCGCGCAAAGCGGTTGCCGGCCCCCAGACGCGCGGAGCCGGGCAATAACGATTATTTACGGAATGACCAGAGGGTGACCACAATCCCCAGCACGGCAGAAATCGCTCCGCCCAGGAAGACGGACGGGTAGCCGAACGAGGTGGCCAGCATACCCGCCAGCGGCCCGGATATGCCCAGCGCAATATCCTGGAACGCGGCGTAGCCGCCCAGCGCCGTCCCGCGAACCTGCTGCGGCACGCGTTTTACCACTTCCACACCCAGCGCCGGGAAAATCAGCGAGCATCCGGCTCCGGTCAGCGCCGCGCCGGAAAGCGCCACCCATGCACTCGGCGCCTGCCACAGCAGCAATAGACCCACGGTTTCCACCAACAACGAGACCACGGCCACCTTCACGCCACCGAAGCGATCCGGCATCCAGCCAAACAGAATACGCACCAGCACGAAGGTGCCGCCAAAGGCCGTCAGCGTGAAGCCCGCCATCGACCAACCTTTGCTCATAAAGTAGAGCGATACGAAGGTGCCAATCACCGCGAAACCCACGCCCTGGAGCGCCAGCCCCATGCCCGGTTTCCAGATAAGGCCAATCACGCTAAACAGCGACGGACGTTCCCCGGCCATCGCGGCGACCTTACGTACCGAGCCGTTGAAGGCCCATGCCAGCAGCGGCAGCGCCATCGTGACCCCAGCCAGCACCGCAAAACCGTAGCGCGCATTGATAAACAGCCCCAGCGGCGCCCCTGCGGCCAGCGCGCCAAATATCGCCATGCCGTTCCAGGACATCACCTTGCCGGACTGCTTCGGCCCCACCAGTCCCATCCCCCAGGTCAGGGTACCGGTTAACAGCTGACTTTCACCAAAGCCGAGAATTAAGCGTCCGACGATAAGCAGGCCAAATTTAACCATCGCATCCACCGGCAGCAGCGCCGCACCAAGCCAGGCTGCCCCGGCAAACGCACAGGCGGCCATGCCCTGCAATGCTGAGCGCTTACCGCCATACTGATCCGCCAGACGCCCGGCATAGCCGCGCGTCAGAACGGTAGCAAAGAACTGAATACCGACGGCAATGCCCACCATGGTGTTGCCGTAGCCCAGCTCCTGGTGCACAAAGAGTGGGATGACCGGCAGCGGAATGCCGACAGTGAGATAGGTCAGAAACACCGCAAACGCGATGCGGAATAACGACCCGTTCGAAGAAGATGTTGGTTCAGTTTGAGTGACTGCTATCATGCTTTACTCCAGAATGCTGAGTAAGGCGAGGTACTGTGGCCACGCCCCCTCTACCTGTGAATCAGGATTAAGGTGCGTTGGTTGACGTTGAACGCTTACGCATTATCGTGATGATAATGTTGAGCCAGGAGTTTGCCTGTTATTTCAGGCGATTGTCAACGCATAAAAAAAGGAGCCTGGAGGCTCCCTTTTCTCACCAACTGTAAAAATTACAGCTTGCGCATGACCAGCGTGGCGTTAGTGCCACCGAAGCCGAAGCTGTTGGACATGACGGTAGTCAGTTCGCGGTCGGTTGGTTCCGTCACGATGTTCAGACCCGCAGCCTGCTCGTCCATCTCGTCGATGTTGATGCTTGGGGCGATAAAGCCGTGTTCCAGCATCAGCAGAGAGTAGATAGCTTCCTGCACGCCAGCGGCGCCCAGAGAGTGACCGGTCATCGCTTTAGTTGCAGAAATTGCTGGGCTGTTGTCGCCGAACACTTCCTGAATCGCACCCAGTTCTTTCACGTCGCCTACCGGAGTAGAGGTACCGTGGGAGTTCAGGTAGTCGATTGGGGTATCAACGCCGTGCATCGCCATCTTCATGCAGCGCACTGCGCCTTCACCGGATGGAGCAACCATATCTGCGCCATCGGACGTTGCGCCGTAACCAACGATTTCTGCATAAATATGCGCACCACGAGCCAGTGCGTGTTCCAGTTCTTCAACCACAACCATACCGCCGCCGCCTGCGATGATGAAACCATCACGGTGCGCGTCATAGGTACGGGAAGCTTTCTCTGGAGTTTCATTGTATTTAGTAGACAGTGCACCCATCGCGTCGAACTCACAGGCCATTTCCCAGCCCAGCTCTTCGCCGCCGCCGGCAAAGACGATGTCCTGTTTGCCCAGCTGAATCTGCTCTACTGCGTTACCGATACAGTGTGCGGAGGTAGCACATGCGGAGCTGATGGAGTAGTTCACACCGTGAATTTTGAACGGCGTAGCGAGGCACGCGGAAACCGCAGAACCCATCGCTTTGGTCACAACGTATGGACCCACCGCTTTCAGGCCACGCGGGCTACGCATTGCGTCAGCACCGAATACCTGCGCTTTAGAAGAACCACCGGAGCCGGCAATCAGGCCTACGCGCGGGTTGTTCTGATAATCTTCTGCTTTCAGGCCAGAGTCTTCAACCGCCTGCTGCATGGAGAGATAAGCATAGATAGAGGCATCGTTCATGAAACGGACCACTTTGCGGTCGATAAGACCGGTGGTGTCCAGTTTGACGTTACCCCATACGTGGCTACGCATACCAGAATCTTTGAACTCTTGAGAGAAAGTGATCCCCGAGCGTCCTTCACGCAGAGATGCCAGGACTTCCTGCTGGTTGCTACCGATGCTGGAAACGATACCCAGGCCAGTAATCACTGCACGTTTCATTCAATACCTCTGTAAGTCATCACTATTTTAAAGTTTCGAGTCGCAAGATAGCGTACACTTGTACGCCGAACAAGTCCGATCAGCAATTTTATGCAGAAATTTGCGCCTTCGAGCCCGCATCGTTAAGATCCGCAGACTCCTTGCCGCACGAGTAACTTACGTGAAACATAACGCCATACAATCTGCCAACCTCGAATTTAACAGTGAGGGTACACCTGTTTCCCGAGATTTTGACGATGTCTACTTCTCCAATGACAATGGTCTGGAAGAGACGCGCTACGTCTTTCTCGGCGGTAACCATCTGGAAGAACGCTTCCCTGCCCACCCCCGCCCGCTGTTTGTGGTGGCAGAAAGTGGGTTTGGTACCGGCCTCAATTTCCTGACGCTGTGGCAGGCGTTCGACGCCTTTTGCCGCCAGCATCCTGACGCTACGCTACAAAGATTACATTTCGTCAGTTTTGAAAAATTTCCGCTGAAGGCCGACGACCTGCGTCTGGCACACCAGCACTGGCCAGAACTCGCGACCTGGGCTGAACAGCTCCAGGCGCAGTGGCCGCTGCCGCTGGCAGGTTGTCATCGCCTGTTGCTCGACGGGGGGCGCGTCACGCTGGATTTATGGTTTGGTGATATCAACGAGCTCACCGACAAACTCGACGATAGCGTTAATCAGCAGGTCGATGCCTGGTTCCTTGATGGCTTCGCTCCCGCGAAAAATCCGGATATGTGGACCCCAACGCTGTTTGCCGCGATGGCGCGAACCGCCAGACCGGGCGGTACGCTTGCCACCTTCACCTCAGCAGGATTTGTTCGCCGTGGCCTGCAGGAAGCCGGGTTCACCATGCGCAAGACCAAGGGCTTTGGGCGTAAGCGCGACATGCTCTGCGGGACGATGGAGCAGGATTTAGCGCCACCATCAAAAACCCCGTGGTTTGCACGCAAAGGGACAGACAAGCGAGAAGTCGCCATCATTGGCGGGGGGATTGCCAGCGCTGCGCTTTCGTTCGCACTGCTTCGTCGCGGCTGGCAGGTGACCCTCTACTGCGCGGATGATAAACCCGCTCAAGGGGCTTCGGGCAACCGTCAGGGAGCGTTATACCCGTTGTTGAGTAAACAGGATGGCAGCATCAACCGCTTCTTCCCGGCAGCCTTTACCTTTGCTCGCCGTCTGTATGATGCACTGCCAATCCCTTTCTCGCACAGCTGGTGTGGCGTCACCCAGTTGGCATGGGATGAGAAGAGCCAGCAAAAGATAGCGCAACTGCTGTCATTAGATCTTCCATCGGCGCTGGCGACATCGGTGGAAGCTGATGAGGTTGAGCAGATAGCCGGCGTGGCAACGGACTGTGGGGGAATAACCTATCCGCAAGGCGGATGGCTGTGCCCTGCCGAATTGACAGCGGGAATTCTGACGCTGGCCGAGCAGCAAGGATTGCATACCGTCTACCGACATACCGTCTCGTCATTAACAGAACAGGAAGACGGCTGGCAGGTGGCCTTTGCGCATAACGAAACAGCGCATCATCAAACGGTGGTTTTAGCCAATGGGCACCGGATCAATACCTTTGTTCAAACGGAGGCGTTACCGGTCTATTCCGTCAGCGGGCAGGTCAGCCATATTGAGACCACGCCGTCACTTGAAGCCCTTAAGCAGGTATTATGCTACGACGGCTATCTCACGCCATACGCTCCGCAAACACAGCAACACTGTATCGGCGCCAGCTATCGTCGTGGTAGTGAAGAGATTGACTACCGCGATAGCGAGCAACAGCAGAATCGACAACGACTGATTGACTGCTTCCCACAGGCTGAGTGGGCGAAGACGATTGATGTGAGCGCAAAGAATGCGCGCTGCGGCGTGCGCTGCGCCTCACGCGATCATATGCCGATGATCGGCAATGCCCCGGACTACAACGCAACGTTAAGCGTCTATGCACAGCTTGCAAACAATAAAGAAGCAGCAATGCCAGCCCCTTACTATCGCGGTTTATTCCTCATCGGCGCTCTCGGGTCGCGAGGGCTATGCTCTGCCCCGCTTTGTGCAGAAATTCTGGCAGCACAAATGAGCGAAGAACCGATCCCAATGGATGCAGAAACATTGTCAGCGCTGAACCCAAACCGTCTTTGGGTCCGCAAGTTGCTGAAAGGCAAAGAAGTGAAGAAAAAGGCGTAGAGAGTAGAGATAAGGGAGGGCTAGTTCACAGCCCTCCCTGTACTATTGGCCTTTATTAAAGATAAGCTTCACGCCAATGGCCTGGTCCGCCGGGCCATGATCTTCATACACCATGCTGGCGTCTTTATCCCAGATCGCAATATAGCTCTCTCCTGGTTTTAGACGCTGGACCAGCGGGGCGGATAAATGTTCAGGTAGATGCTCAGCATAACCGCGACTTTCTTCATCGACATTGCCTGCCAGTATGTAGAACAGGAATGTCCATTCACTCTCAGCGATTTCTTTGCCGGCTGTCGTTGTGGTAGGCGATTCTTCTTTAGTAGCAAGAGACCGGGAGGATGCTTTCACCAGATTTTCAGTATGGAAAAAGACACCTTTTTTTAAATCGACTTTATAGGATACGCGGGAAAGATTTAAACCAGGGTTGGGAAAATCAGTGCCAATGATATTTGAGTGCTGCAAAAGGGACCGCTCGCCGACGGCAATAACGCCCGTTCGCGGTAGGCTTAATGTTTCGGGTGTATTCCAGTTTACCCCCCTCCACTGAATAATATTATTCTCTTTCAGTTCCTTGCGTCGGGTATCCACCTGAGTTCTGGAATAGGAAATCCCCTCATTACGGCTCACATTTATCGTGTGAGTGTCTTGTGAAACCAGACCAGTAGAGTAGGTCGAAGCCAAAGACCCATTATAGTAGCAATAGTCATTGCCATATTTTTTCACAGAAGGGGCTAACGTCGAAATTTCTATACAGCGATCAACCCAGAGAAATGGTTGGCTATTACCAAATTCATTGGCTAAATAAGATGCAGGAAGTAAACTATTATCACCATAGGCAACTAAATCATCGTAACGAAAGTAAACATTTTCAACTTTTCCAGATTCAGCATAGCCGATGAGCAAGGGGAAATTATAAGATTGTCCGCCAAATGAAATCTGATGGCCAGTTTGGTCGATAGCAACGACCTTTTCTAAAGAGGGGTACCCCCAGAACTTGGAGTCGATTATCTTTCGCCAGGAAAACATTTTTAAATCGATCACTTTCTCACTCAGAAAACGTTCTGGAAGTGTCGGTAACGTGCCATTTAAATCACGGCCAAAAGCAATGGGATGAGAACCATAGTTTAAAAAACGTAATAATGTTGAAGAAATATCAAGAGTGGTACCCGGACGCGCATTTTTTGAAGGCCTAATGCCGGCACCTGTGATCATAAATAGATTATGCCGTTCTTTTTTTTGCAGCGTCTGGTATGGGCGAACCATCGCAGGTGCAAGATGATCTGAAGACAAAACGATCATCGTATTCTCCAATATACCAGCCTTTTTCAATGACAGATACAACTTACCAATGAGCATATCAGTACAGTGCACTGCATTTAATAGTTTATCTTTGCCATCTGCATATTTCACATCCAGGCATGAATGAGCAAGATAGCCATCAGGTTGATGAGTACCAATATTAATTGAGAACATTCCCCAGGGCTTGGTCTGGTCGTTTAAGTTTTTAACTTGTGAAAACAACAACTCATATAGTTTATCATCAGATATACCCCAGTTATTAATAAATTTATCATCGGTAATATCTTTAGCAAATTCATCTTTCCCCTTCACAATAGGAAAACCATGGTTTTTATAGAACAGGCCTTTTCCTGCAAAAGCGCTGTCCGCACCACCAAAATATTCAAGGTGATACCCTTTAGATTTCAATATATCACCCAGGCAAACTGCATTCGGCATAAAATTGCTAATACTAAAGTGGTCATTAGCGAACGTCGTCAATAATGGTATACCACATTGACTAGAGACCATACCAGCCATAGTCCAGCTAGCACCAACCGTTTGGCCTATATTAGTAAATGATACACTTTCTTTTTCTATCTTATGCAATTCAGGGGTCAAGCCAGGGAAAATGGATTCATCCATATAGTTATATTCAAGGCTTTCAAGATAGAGATATATTATATTTTTTGGCTTTTCAACTGCAGAATCAACCTGAGGAGGAATAAAATACTCAATAAAATCATCAGAATACTGCGTATTAAACAGATACCACAATAAGTTAGATGATGCGGGATGAACCACGAAGGCACAAAATATCATTATCGCGCCTTTGACTATCTGAGAAACAGAATTTTTGAAGCATCGATATTTATGCAGGAAGGTTCGCAGATAGAAAACAAGTGCAACCGCAAAAATCAATTGTAGGAAAACAAACAAGACTATTAAGAAGTAGAAATCAGCATATCCCGCACCCTCGACACCAAATTTAAGATGGTACAATATTGAATCATCAAATCCAATGCCGGTGAACCAGTTTGCAACAAAATAACTACCGATAAATATACTGAATATCACTGTAGATACAGTGACCAGTAAAACAATGACACTTCCTACTATTCCTCTGCCGGTTCCCTTACAAAAAAAGAATATTGCTGACAAATAAAAAAAGAAAGATAAAAGAGAAAAAAGATCAAACCCCATATTCATAACGTAAAACCTTATAAATAGAAATAGGTATACAGCGATATACACGTATCTGAGATTAGCAGGAGTGAAATGGTCAAAGACCATATTTTATACTGCAGAAAGAGGTAAAGCGGGGATACTAAAAAATAACCCCTGCAGGAAAGACCTACAGGGGTAAATATTTTACACAACTAACTGATGTTGAACTTCCTGAACATGATGGCGAGCAAGAGCTAAGTTAGCTTTTGATTTATCCAAAACAAAATAAATAAACAGACCCGGGGTTTTATCGATAGGATGAATAATATGATACTGTTTTCCTAATGTGATCAGGATATCTTCAATTTGATCATTAGTCTTCAATGTTTCCATCGTTCTCAACTTAGCGCGAACCACCTCAGTATTACCTGCAGACGCTAACTCGAGATCAACACCAGAACCAGTTGTTTGCCCTAACATCATACCACTATTTGAATCAACAACTGACGCAGCAATTGCACCTGAAACTTCCATCAATGAGTTCAAAGACTCAGTAATATTACTCATTTATTAATCCCTTATAAGATATAAAAATCCAACCGACTTACTTGACAAGCATAGCAAGCAACTTCAGTACATCTTCCTTATCCCTGATATCTACAGCAATAACAGGAACAGAAATATTTATAGCATCCATGAAATTTAAGAATTCAGCAACACGAGACTCATAACAATCGCTATATTTACTAATACCTATGATGCATTTCTCCGTGAGCAATGCGTCCTTAAACCTGTTAACAAAAAACTCCATTTCTGACATATAAGCATTACTGGATATATCAAAAAGAATTATTATTCCATGACTACCTTTATGGATAAGATCCCATAAAAACTCAAACCGAGTTTGCCCTGGGACACCGTAAAGACGAACTCTTTTGCCATCTTCAAAACTAAACTCACCATAATCGATACCAATCGTGACCATATTTTTTGGTATCAGTTGACTCTTTTCCGACTCGGTATCCAGTGAAGAACGAAGCGCCTCAGTACTCACAACGGTAATTTCACTGACAGCTGCAATAGCCGTTGTTTTACCCGCACCGGTTGGTCCGACAAACAATATTTTAAATTCATCCATAAATAAAAGCACCGAATGTTATAAAGGCACCTTCTCGTCTATCCGCTTTCGGTATAACACGAAGGAAATTATAGTCATAAAAAAAACCAATGACCAGTAAAAAAAAACAAATAACATAATTAAATACGTTTTCAAAAGACGTAAAAATATAAAAGTGCAATATCATATTAAAAATCACTAATATTGATAAAACATATAGCACACGATCTTAAAAAATTTCAAAATGATAAAGCTCATCTTATTTTTTATTAAAAAAACAGAAGAGGATCTCAATCGCCTCTCAATTGCTTAATACCACCATTATAAGACCGAGACGGAACATTTACCTTTTGAATGCGTCCTTCAGATTTAGTATGAACGCCTGAGAGTCTTTGTTTTTGGTTATCCACATGCTGCGCTTCTGGTCTCTTTGTGTTGGATATGACGGGTATTGGCATTACGGGTGCCGTAACAGTCTGCCCAATATCAACATTAGCAATCCGTTGAACATAACTACTTTTCCCTCCAGCATCAGCCATAAAACCGCGGTGAAAGTTTCCACTGTAGTAACAGGAAAACGCTTTCAACCTTGCATCATTATAGTCTGAGGTCTTCAACGCCCTGGTAAAACATTCCTGATAGATAGACGCAGCGGCACGAAGATTCGCACAGGGTTCAAAAACTGAATGATAGTTCAAACCATATTTAGCCAAATTATATCGATTGACTTGCGCAAGGCCCATCGAAAAGTTCCAGCCATTATCAGCCAGGAATTTAGCCGTAACGACTGCTTCGTCCTTCGTTTTCGGCTGTCGTTGAAGACGCCCTCCAACCACTCCGATAGCGTAAGGATTAAAGGAGGATTCTACGCTGACGATACGGTGGATGACTTCAGTGGCGACATCAGGCCCACACTGATCGATAACTGGTGGGAGATCCATATCCACACCTCAATTCAATCCTTATCGGAATAATTTTCTTCTGAAGAACTTTCATCAGAAACTTCGGCAGGGTTAATATACTCAATAGTGTTCTTGAACATTATGCTACTGAGGATTTCAATTAATTCATCAAGCTTTGTGGCTACAAAGGAATTATCGGTACCTACACACTCATCACCCCATTGCTTTACAGTATAATTATTAACAAGGGAGATATAAAAAATATCCGACTCCGTTGCTTTTCTATCTTCAGGGTATTTCTTTAAGCCATCTTTAATAACACCGCATAGGTTGTAGCTTTTCATTAGAGTTCTTCTAAAACCTTCATGGCTATCTTCACCATCGGAGATAACAAATATATATTTTCTGGGGTTTTTACCATTAGCTAACAAAGGAATAGATCTTAATAACCCCGAAAGACTTTCCGTATACCCTTGTAGATACATAGAGTCAAATTCATCGAATACCGTTGAATCATCAGTAAGGTCAAGTAGATAATAGGCAGGTTTCTCTATTTCTTTAATTTTTTTATACATCGCGGTTTTATGGGAATAAGTATTGTCATAGGCATCAGCACAGGTTCAATAAAAAGGAATATCTGTTAATGGGTTTTGAAAGTTAACCAATGTCTTTACGTTGTCTTCGTTGAATAAATAATCTCCAGAAAGTGTTCCCTCGATATCCATCGTGTTTTCATTCATTATCCCGTATTTAATATATTCGTAGTAACTCACATCCAGGAAATTTTTTAGATTTTTCTCAAGTTCCACATGATTTCTATCATTATGTATAGATGATTTATCATCAGCATCACATATTAATTCACCTTTAGCATTTGCGTAACAATATCCTTTATCGATAAGCCAATTGTCAGCCGCAGGATTTTTTGTTGAATTGACATATCCATTAGCTTTAGCGATTATATTAATATAATAACTTCTAAGATCTTTGTCATTTCTGGTAATAAAATCATTTAACGTTATAGTCCGTCCAGTATTTGCACCAGTAGGTTTATTGTACCAAAATGACCAGTCAAGACTTTCATAACCATCCTTCATTTTACCGGCATAAGTACAACCAATTTCCTTACTCGATGCACTCGCATAGTTTGTTTTATCAAGACGGGTTGGAACACCGATTGAATAGGGGACAATACCTATTGTGCTACCATTATTTAATTCAAAAACTTGCTCACCTAAACGTCTAACGACGCTTTTAAGCAATTTTTCCCTTGTATATCCTGATTGTGCTGAGGCGTACGTCATTGAGGTCGAAAAATCAACGACGAAAACATAATCTGTAGCCCCTGTTTTAGGTACGGATGTCGTACGCCTGGCAGTTCCTGAGGTCTCATTGCCGCTGATGGTGACATTTTTATCAAACCCCATATTATTATCTGTCTTACTAAATTCAAATACTGGATGACTTATTTTATTTGCTGTTACTTGATAATCAACTGCAGCTAGCAGATTATCCTCATCATAAACAGTGGTCGCATTAACAGTAACATTATCAGCATTGATCGTTTCTTTCGGAAAATAATATGAAATATAATTATTGGCAAGTTGATTATTCGCAGCTTTAGCTTCAGGTGTTTCGTTACGATTATCAACTACAGCCAGAGCATAGACGCTATTATTAATTGCATCATTTAGCCTTGCGCGATCGGAGTTAAAGCGAGATCCATCAATTGCAATCGAATAAAATCCGAGTAATGAAGGAAACATTATCGCGGTTGAAATAGCAATCGTGCCTTTATTAATTTTTAAAAATGCTTTGCACAATGAGACAATATTTTTCATGATAATTACCCGAGATATAGCCGTAGATAGTATTACAACCGTGGTAGCCCCGCATCCCTAATATAAAGACTATCCAGGTCATTGTTAAACACCCCCATCGCCCGGTGAAAATAGCTGATAGCACCAGGAATACATAAAGTAACCTCATACACCGGATACCAGGATGCGGCCGCTCTAGACGATGTTGTAGGAGGACGCCCCCAAACCGATAACGCACTTAAGTTAGCGATAGGCAATAAGTTATCATCAATAGCGCGGTAATGACTCCAACTTATTGATAGTGTTTTATGTTCAGATAATGCCCGATGACTTTGTCATGCAGCTCCACCGATTTTGAGAACGACAGCGACTTCCGTCCCAGCCGTGCCA
>NZ_VDAG01000037.1:0-46924 GCF_019584505.1 Kluyvera sp. EC_51
TGGCACGGCTGGGACGGAAGTCGCTGTCGTTCTCAAAATCGGTGGAGCTGCATGACAAAGTCATCGGGCATTATCTGAACATAAAACACTATCAATAAGTTGGAGTCATTACCAGGGCTAAGTTATCCTTACTATGCCAGTCGGGTTGAATTCCCGAAAAATCACAGCGCCTGGTTCACCCGGCAGGATGCGTTAACGTTAAGTCCCGATTATTACGACTTCCTGCTACGTGTTGCTTACCTAGCAAAAACGTACAGTAAAGATTCCCATGACGGCTATCGTAACTTTGGCACTAGTCAGTTAATATGACGGCAGCTGAGAGGCCTTTAGAGCTTATGATGCAGACTTGCCGATAAAAGCGCAGGTTTGCATCTATTTCTTGATTCTATTTCCACCATCACCTGACAAGCTGGCGATAATCACATTCCATCTCATCGATGAAATCATCACCGATTGTCGGAAAGCCATAGCTCAAATGCTCTTTCCCTTTAATTTCAAATAAATTATAGAGATAGCTATCCTTTTGGTTAGCGACGTGAACAGGCATAAAGGGCCTGTTTCTTACGATATTTTCGTTTAGTTTACTGGCGTTGATGATGTTGTATTGATCTCCGGTGATATCAATAACGTAATTTTCCACTTCCAGCCAGAAGTGAGTTATTGCGCCATTTTTACCGGTGACTCCAGTGACCCCTTTCAATTCCAGTTCGGGCCATAATTGCAGAAAGTGGAAGGAAAGTAACATTGAGCAAAGCTTGCAACTCATTACCGGGAAGCCGTGAGGTACAAGGTAGGTTGTTGACGGATCACATGTTTCGAGTATCTTTCGAAACCTATTCGCCTCTTCACGTGCAGTCTCAATGGTAAACAATATTATCCCCTGATTTAGCATACGAGTGTTTGTAAGCATACGTACCAATGGCAGGCTCCTTAGGATTTATTCAGCGTAGTATGAGTCAATGCTGTCCGGTCGAATCATACGTGAAGCCTAGGGAGTTAGACTTTATATAACTGGATTGCGCCATTACCGCACACTCCTGTTTTTCGCTTGTGTGGATTAAGAATTGGTCTTATCCAGTTAGCTTTAATGTTGTTAATTCAACGTCAGTGAGTCTGCCACTATCTGCCTTTTTCACAAAGTAAGCCCACCACTGCATCATCGGACGACGTTGCTCAAGGTAATCACTGCGGTTGTAAGCGCGACGAACCTCATTTTTGTCCACATGAGCCAGTGCTGCTTCAATGACATCAGGCGGAAATCCTTTCTCATTGAGTGCTGTACTGGCGATAGAACGTAAGCCGTGTGAAACGAGTACGCCTCCTAAGCCAGCACGCTTCAGTGCGGCATTAACTGTTTGGCTGTTCATTGGCTGGGTTGGTTTGATGCGACTGGGAAAGATAAATTCACGGCCACCACTGAGTGACTTCATCATTTCCAGAATAGAGAGAGCCTCATTGGATAGTGGAACCGTATGGTCCCGGTTCATCTTCATTCGAGCTGCAGGAATTTTCCATTCGCTAGCATTGAAATCGATCTCATCCCATCGAGCCTCAGCAGCTTCGGCAGGGCGGGTAATGGTGAGAAGCTGCCACATGAACAAGCACCGCGTTGACACACTGATACTTGCTGTACGCATTGTTTGCATTAACTGTGGAAGCTGATCCGGACGGATACTCGGCATGTTTTTCTTTTGCGGTTTCTCGAACGCTTTTCCGATATTTACACTGGGAACTGCATCAATCAGGCCTGTGTTCTGCGCATAAATCATGACTTCGTTAATACGCTGACAAAGGCGTCGGACTGTCTCTAATGCACCTCTGGCCTGGACCGGCTGCACTGCTTTAACCAGAGTATGGGCCTTAATCTCAGTGACACTGATATCACCGATTGCTGGAAAAATATCTCTCTCAAGTGAGCGCCAGATATCGTCGGCATAGCCTTCTGTTACGCTGGCTTTCTTCACATTCCACCAACGCTGGGCAACTAGCAAGAAAGTGTTGGTTTTAGCCTCTTGAGAATTTCTTACCTGTTCTTTCTGATGTTCCTGAGGATCAATGTCTTTCGCCAACAAAACTCGAGATTCAGCTCTGAGTTTACGCGCATCAGAAAGGGATATGGCAGGGTATGCACCGAAGCTCTGTTTGGTTCGCTGCTTGGTCAGAGGCCGATAGTAACGGAACTGCCAGAGCTTACTACCACTGGACTTGATTAATAGAGTAAGCCCGTCACCATCATACAGCTGGTAATCGGTAGCTTTAGGTTTGGCGGCTTTGATTTCCGTATCGGTTAACGGCTTGGTTTTTCTTGCCATGGGGGAGTCTCCATGCGTTTAGGCCCAACGAAAACAATAGAGCTTTTCGTTGGGCCTATCAATGGGCCTAAAAGGTTCGGATTTAATTAGTTCTCTTCGGACTTCGCGGGACAAATTGAAGGCACAAAAAAGCCCGCAGGGCTTGTGCCGTGCGGGCTCTTAGGACTTCATCGGATGACTCTGGTAATCACCGATGGAGAATTTTGGTGGAGCTGGCGGGAGTTGAACCCGCGTCCGAAATTCCTACATCCTCGGCACTACATGCTTAGTCAGTCTTTACATTCGCCTGGCACCTGCGGACAGACACGCCACTACCAGACTAGCCTGATTAGTTTTAACGCTTCAACCCCAGGCAGGGCTTCCACGCGATCTCTTTTGGGTTTGACCTCTCTTTGATCCCCGTCTTAAGAGCGGAAGCTAGGGAGAGAGGGCTCAGAGCAGGTTATTAAGCTGCTAAAGCGTAGTTTTCGTCGTTTGCGACTATTTTTTGCGGCTTTTTACGAGGCCAACCGCCCCTCGGCATGCACCTTGGGTTTCGCAAATCCCGTCGAATCCAGAATCAGCCCCAATAGTGTGGCAGAAAGTATAACAGATTTGTTATGCGGCATACCAGCCCAGATTGTGGTGGGGTGTTGATATGGAAGATGCGGCTAAAATATGAACAGGCACCGTGCAGAGTCTACGGTCTCTGTTTTTGCGTTTATGGTTATAGAAACGTATCGATCAAAGAATATTAAAATAAAAACATGATATATCATATATATTCAAAATATTCTTTTTAACGTGTTGATTATTTAAATTTTAATTAATTCTCTTCTATCACTGATTTAGTCAGGCTTAACTTATTTTTTGATAATTGAGAGATATATTGTACATCGTGAAAAATAACAATGTTTTGTTACCTTTGCATTTGCCTATACATAGAACCTTGTATATATGTGTTTATATTGCTGTTTTTTAATTTCAATGCTATTTGATTGTTTTTCCTTTAAAAACAATTGGATGAGCTTTAAGTAAGAGTGTGTAGCAGAAGTCATAAATTTCACAAATTTAATACTGTGCGTTAGCTCTCGTATAGACGAGGGTTGATGACCATATTCGAAATTTTTTCGAGGTGAATCTATGCCCCCGTCAAATAGCCTGCCAGGCGCCGTCGATGTATTAAACCGGAAAACCGGTAATCTCGTGATGGAATATACAAAAGAAAGCGATCGGGTTGTCAACCTGACGCAGTCGAGTGTCGTTCGCGTTCATGCTTCTCCTGACGTTGTGGGTTCTTATGAACGCCAGGGAAATGACTTGATTATCCATATGAAGGATGGCACGACGGTGCGCTACCAAAACTTCTTCCTGTTGGATGAAGAGGGGTTGCATAGCGAGCTTATCTTTGAAGATCAGTTGGGCGTTCATCATGCGGTATTCCCTGCGGCGGCGGAGGCGGGGCCTATTGCTGCCGAAGCGATCGTGCCTGTATTCAGCGATGTAGCGCTGGGTTCGCTGATTGGCGCGGGCGGCCTATCTGCGCTTGCCGTGCTGGGTGGGATTGCTGCCTTTGGCGGCGTAATTGGTGTGGCGGCAGCGGCGAGCAATAGCGGCGGCAGTAGTGACAATAAGCAGACAACAACGCCAACACCTACGATCACCATTGCACCCGTTGCGACCGATAATATTATTAATAAACAGGAAATTGGCTCGGCACAAACCGTTAGCGGTAGCGTTCAGTCTCAGTTTGCGGGCAGCACGCTGACGATTAGCCTGAACGGTCAGACCTGGAGCACGACGATTAATGCTGACGGTAGCTGGAGCTCTCAGTTGCCGCCTTCACTTCTGCAAACGCTGGCTGATGGTATCTATTCCCTCAAAGTCACCCTCACCACCTCTGGCGGTGCGACTTATTCTAAAGAGAGTGTGATCACGGTGGATACCGTACCTCCTCAGCTAACGGTGACGCCGTTTACAACTGGGGGAACGGTGACGCAGGCGCAGCATAGTGCCGATAAGATTGTGAGCGGCACTATTGATGTGAAAGATGCGGGATCAACAATCGTTGTCACGCTGAATGGCAAACAATACACCACGGTGCCTGACGCGAACGGGCAATGGAAGTTAACTATCCCTCAGGCGGACATGGCGCAATTGAGTGATGGTCGGGACTACACGATTACCTACAGCGCGACGGACCCTGCCGGTAACGTGACCACCAGCAGCGAAACCGTTCATACGCATTTTGTTATCTCAAGCATTACCATTGATCCCTTTACGAGCGATAACAGTATCAACAGTGCGGAAATACTGCTTAACCAGACGGTGAGCGGCCATTCCATAAATCTCCCCACTGGGACGATTTTGACCATCACCATTCTAGGGATTAATAAAGCCTATTACGCCCAGGTGTTAAGTGATGGCTCATGGAAAACGACCATCCCAGCGGGAGATTTAGGATCGTTGGCCGATGGGACTTCAACGATTACTGTATCGGGGAGCGGTACCAGTGCGACTGAAAATTTTGCCGTTGATACGTCTCACTCCGCCATCGCCATCGCCATCCTCTCGGTCGATGATTACCTGAATGCCAACGAAGCGTCGCAGCCGCTGGAAATACGCGGCGTGGTAACGGGATATGCGCCAGGCGTTACGGTTAGCGTAACGATAGATGGAAAACACTACCCTGTGAGCAATATTGACGCCGCCGGGAACTGGAGTGTGGCGATCCCGTCGGATGATCTCATCGCCTTGTCGGATGGACCTAAAACGATTACGGCGGAGGCCATTCTCAATACTGATACTGCAACGGATGAGCACACGCTGAACGTACAGATCCACAACCTGCCTAATCTGGAATTTGACCCGGTGTTTGGTGACGGTTATCTGAATGCGAGCGAGCAGAAATCTGATCAGACTCTGAGTGGTAGCACTCACGTAACGGGGGCGGGTCAATCGGTTACCGTTCAACTCGGCGGTAAAACCTATAATGCAACGGTCGATACCAACGGTACGTGGAAGGTCACGGTTCCTGCGGGTGATTTGCAAAAAATAGCCGATGGCGTGCTGACTGTAACGGCAAATGCTAGTGATGCCTCAGGCAATACCAGCAAAGCGTCGGCAACGGCCGTTGTGGATACCGTTCCGCCACCTCTGACCATCCTGCCGCTAACGGGAGACGGCAAGCTTAATGGCAGCGAGTTGTTGAGCGACCAGACGTTAAGGGGAATGAGTTCGGTGAGCGAAAGCGGGAAAACCGTGGTGGTGTCGCTCAATGGAAAGACCTACCCTGGCGTTCTCGTTGGAGAAGATGGTTCCTGGCAGATTTCATTGCCAACATCGGACCTCAGTAAACTGGTAGCCGGCAATAGCACTCTGATCGCTACGTTAACCGATGCGGCAGGAAATACCACCACGGTAACGCAAACGGTCAGCGTGAAAACGGCGGTGTTGAAGATCTCGGTGCAGGCTTTCACCGACGGCAACGTGCTTGATGCGGCGGAGGTCAAATCCGATCAAATCCTGCGCGGAGGGTCGAACGCAGAGGCCAATAGTTCGGTGACGGTGGTATTGAATGGCAAAAGCTACCAAACCGTCACCAACGCATCCGGTGATTGGCAGGTTACAATTCCGGCCGCTGAGTTGCAAAAATTAGAGGATGGTTCACAAAACCTAACGGTCAGCATAACGGATGGCTACGGGCAAAACACAACGCTTAACTCCAATTTTAGCGTCGATACCAACAGCGATGCGCTGTCCATTAACATTGTCGCTGGCGATGATTACCTGAATATCGCGGAAGCCAGTGGCGGCCTGATCATCCGGGGAACCAGCGCCGGTTTGCCGCAGGGAACCGTTGTTACCGTGATGTTCAACGGTGTGGCGTATACCGCCACCGTCTTAGCGGATGGCTCCTGGCAGACAAACCCTTTATCGTTAACCGGCCTGGCGGATGGGCCGATTACGCTCACGGCGAGCGCCACAAGCAACGGGGTCACCGTGATTGATAGCCATAGCTTTACGGTGGCTATCCATACAAAATTTGCATTTTCCGTCGATCCGCTTTTTGGTGGCGATAATATTGTTAACCTCAGTGAATCGTCTAAAGACCAAACAATTGCCGGGAAAACGGGAATTTCCGGAAGTGGTCAAAAAATAGTTGCGATGCTGAATGGCCAGCAATACGTTGGCGTTGTACAGGCTGACGGTTCATGGTCAATCACGCTGCCGAAGGGGGCGATGGGGAGCCTGGCCGATGGTGCCAATTCGATAACCTTTAACTACTCCGACGTGGCGGGTAACCCCGGTTCCACCTCTGCCTCCTTCACCGTAGATAAAACACCGCCGGTATTAACGGTCGCACCGGTTAACGCGAACGATCTGTTGGGCAGTATTAATATTGCTCAGGGCGTTACCCTGACGGCCAGCGCGTCAGCCGATGCACAATCGGTCGTGGTGACGATTAATAATAAATCCTATCCGATGACGCTTCTCAACGGCAGTTGGTCAGTTGCGCTCGACACCGTTGCGCTGTCCGTCTTACCCAACGGCGTCACGACCATTACGGTAACCGCGACGGATGCCGCAGGTAATAGCACAACGGTGAACCATAACGTCACCGTCGACACCATTGCGCCGAACGTGGTGATTGATCCCGTGACCAAAGACAATATCGTTGATATTGCGGAGCTAAATGCGGGTATTACGCTAACAGGGAAAGTGGTACCGATGGAGGCTGGTGCTAAAGTCACGGTGATTTTTAATGGTAGCGCATTGTCTGATGTCATCGTGGGTTCAGACGGCAGTTGGTCGGTATTTGTCCCTTCCTCAACGCTCTCCGGGATGTCCAAAGGAACCTATAGCGTGACGGCTACCGTCACAGATACGGCTGGCAACACCTCGCCATCGGTCAGCGAAGATTTCCGCGTTGATACCGATATCAGTGCGCTTACCGTGGGCCCCGTCGAGGGAACGGATAAAATCAACGCGGCGGGCATCGATGATGGGTTGACCATCAGCGGTACCTCTGCGCGGATCCCTGAAAATAGCGTTGTGACGATCACCATTAACGGCGTGCAGTATGCCGCCACCGTTTCCGCAAGCGGAACCTGGACTACGACGGTGCCGAAGCAGAATGCCGCTGCGATTGCAGATGGAACCGCGACGATCACCGTTTCAGCGCTGGATGTGGATGGCAAAGTCGTCTCCAGCGAGCATCAGTTTACGATTATTACCCAGACGCTGCCGCAGCCCGCGATTCATTTGCCATTTGGCGATGGCGTAATTAATGCCGCCGAAGCGCTGGTTGGCGGAAGCCTGAGCGGCACTACCGGCATCAAGGGGGCAGGGCAGCTTGTTACTATCACCCTGGATAATGGTACTCCGCTGAACGCCGTCGTTGATGCAAACGGCAACTGGACGCTGGCGCTGACGCCGGGGCAGTTGGCGGTATTAGGCAATGGCGATCATACGGTGAACGTTAGCGTTATTGATGCCGTCGGTAATCAGAATTCGACAACGGCTCCGTTGGTGGTGGATAAGATTGCGCCAACGTTTAGCGTTGACTCGGTCACCGTCGATAACATTGTCAACAGCATTGAAGCCGCGGGCCCGCTGACGATTAGCGGAACGGGGACGTATGACTCTAAGCACGTGCTGACGCTCGTCGTACTGGTAAACGGGCAAAGTTATGATGCAATACTCCAGTCGAATGGCACCTGGGGTATTATGCTGCCTGCTGGCGCGCTCTCTGGCGTGTCAGATGGCCCGGTCACGGTGAAGGTGACGGCCACAGACTATGCGGGTAACAGCACGACGACATCGACAAGCTTCACGCTGGATGCGTCACCGCTCAATGCGCCGAAGATTCAGATAGACAAAATCTCGACCGATGATTACGTCAATAAAGTTGAAGCCGGTAGCGATCTCATCATCAGCGGTACCACGCTGAACGTTGAGGTTGGCCGGGATGTGAAGGTTATTTTTGGCGGTCAGACCTACACCACGAAGGTGCAGGCTGGCGGCACGTGGTCACTCACCGTTCCTCAAACTGATGTTGCCAATATCCTTGACGGCGCGCAGGTGATTAGCGTGACGGTCAGCGATCTTGCCGGGAATATTGCATCAGGCGAACATTCTGTCACCTTTATCGCCCAGCCAGCTTCACAGCCGACGCTCGCTATCACCGTGATCGCGCAGGATGATGTGATTAACGCCCTTGAACATCAGACTTCGCTACTGATTAACGGTACATCGACAGGGTTGGCTACCGGGACGGTGGTGTCGGTAGTACTGAATACGAAGTCCTACACCGCGACCGTAGACAAAAACGGTAACTGGAGTTTCACCGTACCGAAGGGCGATGTCCAGGCACTGACGGATACCTCTTACACCATCAAGGCGGACGCCGCTGATGCAGCGCAAAACCCTGCCAGCACCACGCATAACATCACTGTAGATACGGCTGCGCCAACGCTTGTGGTGGACGTGGTGAATTCGGTCTTCAGCGACGGCTATCTCAATATTGCTGAAGCGGCGGTCGATCGCATCGTTAGTGGTAAGGGGAGCGTGGGTGAAACCGTGTCGCTCAACATCAATAACAGAACTATCTCGGCGGTCGTCGACGGTCAGGGCAATTGGCAGATGACGCTGCTGGCAGCCGACCTGCAATCGCTCCCGCCGTCGGCATCGCTTGTTTTTACCAGCACCGATGCGGCAGGAAATACCGCGAAAAATACCGTGAATGTGAGCGTCAACACGACCAGTGGGCCAAGCATCACGCTGGGGTCAATGTTTGTCGATAATATCGTCAGCATCGCTGAGGCGAAGGCAGGTGCTACGCTGAGCGGAACGGTCACCGGTTTGGTAAATGGCACTTCGGTTACGGTAACGATTGGCAATGATAAGTTTTACGGTACCGTTTCAGGCAATACCTGGACTGTGGCCGTCACGCCAGGGGCGTTGAAAACCAGCGGTCAGTTGGACGTTACGGTTACCGCGAATGATGCCTGGGGAAATCCGGCCACGGCGCACGGAAATCTGGATGTGATGCTGGGTGTGGCTCAGGCAACGCTACCGGCCAATGTGTTTGGTACCGACAATATTTTAAGCCAGGCAGAAGCTAATGCCGGGATTACACTGACTGGTAGTACCGGGCAATCGGGAGTGGGGCAAACCGTAAAAGTTACCTTAGATGGTTCCCTGGAGTTCACCGGTACGGTTGATATTAACGGCAACTGGTCGGTGGTACTGACGCCATCTCAGCTGAACGCCATCCAGGATGGTGGCCATAAGCTAGCGCTGGTGGTGGGAGATAGAGCGGGTAATCAGGTAGTGTCCGATGCGCTTGATGTGAAGGTCTATACCGACCCGTTGACCCCTCCGACTCTGGCTAAACCGTTCATCGATGGGATATTAAACGCAGTTGAAGCATCCGGTCCAGGTGCTCTGACCGGCGCACTTAATATCGATTCTACGCTGGTGAAATCGGTAATGGTCAGCATCAATAACGGACCGGCGGTTGCCGCTCAGGTATTGAGTAATGGCACCTGGTCATTGCCAATGTCGAGTGCGGATCTTAAGGCGCTGACGGACGGTGTGCTGCAGGTTAACGTGACCGTGACCGATATTGCCGGTAACCAGATTTCCGGGCAGGGCAGTTTTGAGGTGCTAACCCATACGCTGCCGGTGGCAACTTACCTCACGCCGTTTGGTGATAGCGTTATTAACTACGCCGAAACCCAGACGGATCAAATTATCAAAGGGAATACCGGTGTTATCGGTACCGGTCAGAGCGTCGTGTTGACGTTAGGCGGCACGGTTTATACGACAGGCACGGTAGATGCTAATGGCAACTGGTCGGTCACCATCCCGCAATTGAATCTGGCGGCGCTGAAAAATCTGGACTCCCTGGGCTTTACCGTGACGGTGACTGACCGCGCGGGCAACAGCAATACCTCCACCCCTATCAATGTCACAGTACATTCTGTGCGGCCTTCTCCAGAGGTGATTAACCCATTCGGCGATGGCTTCCTCAATATCAAAGAGGCGGCGGGCGCGGCGACGTTGACCGGCAAAACCGGGGTTACTGGGGCGAACCAGTATGTGACGGTGAAGGTTGACGTTAACGGCGTGCTTTACACGGCAACGGTTGATGCGACTGGAAACTGGACGGTTAACTTGCCTGCCGGGTCTTTACAATCGCTCTCTGCTGGGCAGCATCAGATAGTCATCTATGCGCAGGATCAGTACGGCAACAGCACGACCAGTACGACAAATTATCAGGTTGCGCTGACGCCACCTTCGGTGACCGTCACCGCGCCAACGTTTGTTAACGCGGTGGATGCGTCAACGGGCAGCGTGACGTTCAACGGCACGCTTTCGTCACCGTATGCGTCTGGATCGACGGTGAAAGTGACGATCGGCACACATACGTTTGATGCCCAGGTAACGGGAACCTTGTGGACGCTGAAGCTGACCGCCGATCAGTGGTCGGACGTTAGCGAACGCGGTTTGCAGAATATCACCGTGTCACTTGATGATGGTGTCCATAACACCAATACCGCCAGCACGACGGTTACGTTGCTGCTGGACAAGCCGACCGTTACCGTCACTACACCGTTTGCTGGCGATAACACGCTGACTTACATCGAAAGTTTGACCAATCAGGTGATTAGCGGTACCTCCAGCCATCTGCAGAAGGGCGATACGATTACCGTCACCTTTACTGGCATCGTCACTAACACCTTCACCACCACGGTGCAGGCCGACGGCAGTTGGTCGCTTCAGTTAACGCCTACGCAGATGAAATTGCTCACCGCCGGGGATATTTCGGTTACGGCGCAAGATCAGGCGGGGAACACGGCAACAGCAGGCAATGTCGGGGCGCTGGTTATTAACCTCACCAATGCGGCGCCTTTGCTCAGCGTTGATGCGGTGGCTAGTGATAACTATATCAACGCCACTGAGCTTTCAAGTGGAAATGTGTCGATCTCTGGCCACGCGCTTAACCTCCCAATTGGCTCGCTTGTGGATGTTACGATCCTGAATACACAGTCAGGTTTCTCTACGTTAATCCCTGATCTCCTTGTGAACAATGATGGAACCTGGAGTGTAACGTTTCCGACCTCGGGGTTCCCAACTGACGGCAACTATACGATCACCGTAACCAGCTCTGCCGCGCAAGGGGTGAGCGGTACTCAAACGGTGATTGTTGACCGTGTTGCCCCAACGTTAGGTCTGAATACGTTTGCTACGGATGGCTATGTGAATATCAGTGAAAAAGGGATGGTGCAGGTTATCAGCGGAACGTCCGACATGAATGGCGGCTGGGTGACCATTACGCTGAACAGTAAAACGTATTATGCGCAGGTTTCAGGGGGAGTCTGGTCGGCGAACGTGCCGATAAGCGATATGACTGCGCTAAGTAATGGAACTTACGAAATTAAAGCAGTCATCAGCGATGCGGCGGGTAATACCAATGATGAAACGCAGGACATTACTGTCTATGGCACCGCTCCAACGCTGAGCGTGACGGCAGGTTTGCCGGCCGTATTGACGACGCTTAATATTGATACCGGCCCTTTGCTAAAAGGGGTGGTGGCGCCGGGCAACACCGTTACGGTTGATTTTATGTCCACGCATTTGAGCGCTACGGTCGATGGGGCCGGAAACTGGAGCGTGAAGCTTGATGCTGCGGATTTAGCAAAATTAAGTGATGGCCCGCTGTCGCTGACGGTTACCACCACCGATACGGCAGGCAACACCACCACTCAAAACCTGTCGACGAACATCGCACTTAACCCACTGCTGGACGTGCAGTTCAATAAGGTCACCGCTGATAACGTGGTCAACCTTGCTGAATCGCTGGTGACGCAACTGCTGACCGGTAAGATTACGGGGAACGCGCAGGGAGCAAAAGTCTCACTGATCATTGCGGGTATTACTATCGCCAAAGACATCCCTGTCGCAGCGGATGGAAGCTATTCCATCGAACTTTCGCCTTCTATCTGGCTGGGTCTGACGGCAGGTTCGCTCACGATGAACGTCGAGGTGGTCGATAGCTATGGTAATAAGGCCAGTGAGTCCACGGCGGTGGGTCTGGCGCTAACGAACCTTCCCGCGATAACTAACGTGCTGGTGACGGCGGATAACGTCATTAACCTGGTGGAAAGCGGCTCGAATCAGGTCATTTCCGGGGTGGTCAGCCAGGCTGCGAACGTCAAAACGTTGGTGCTTACCCTTGGTGGTCAGACGATACAGGCGACGGTGGATGCGCTCGGGAACTGGACGGCTTCGCTGCCAACCAACGTACTCAAAGCCCTTCCGGATGGGATGGCGACGGTCGGCGTGACGATTACCGATACGTCGGGCAACGTGATTAACACCAGCGCCAGCTTTAATGTGGTCACCCATAATCTGCCGGCAATCTCTCTCGACACGCTATTTAGCAACGGCATCTTGAGCATTCCTGAACTGGCGGGCGCGCTCCTCAGCGGGACGGCGACCAATCTTGCGGGCAAAACCCTGACCATCCAGGTTGGTTCTACCACGGCGTTTACGACCAACGTAGACGGTACTGGACATTGGTCGGTGAATATACCGGATACGGTAAAAACGGCTTTGCAGGGGCTGGGGACAGGGAATGTGGGCATTACGATTACGGCGGCCGATCAGTACGGTAATACCGCGAGTCAGACCGGGTCGATTAAGCTGGATCTGGTTGCTCCGGTCCTGCAAAACATGACGCTGTTTGGTGACAATCTGCTGAATCTTCTTGAGTCGCAGTCGAACCAGACGATCGTCGGTACGATTGGCAATGCGCCGATAGGTTCAACGGTCCAAGTGTCCTTTGGAACGAAAATCTTTAACGGCGTCGTCAGCACCAGTTCGGGTGGGTTTACGATCAACCTGTCGCCGAGCGTTCTTGCCAGCCTGTCGGATGGGCTATTTGTTACCAGCATCACCGTGACTACGCCGGATGGTAATAGCTTAACCACGTTGGGGCCTAACATTACCATTGGGCTGAAAAACCTGCCGGTCGTCGCGATCACCTCGCTGTTCGGCAACGACGGCTATCTTAACCATGCAGAAGCCATTGCGGCGCAGACTATCTCCGGAACGGTGACCGGTCTGGCGGATGGCGTGAATAAGGTCAAGGTAACGGTAAACGGTACCGATTATCTGGCCGATCTCAGTGGCGGCAACTGGACGTTATCGCTGCCAGCGGGAACGCTTTCGCAGATTAAAGACGGCGTATTCAACGTTACCGCATCGGTGGTTGATGCCGTGAACAATACGGTGACCGGCAGTAAAACGGTGAACGCGATCGTACAGGCGGTGCCGTCGCTGCACCTGAACACGCTGTTTGGCGATGGGACGTTGGATCTTATCGATCTGCTGACCAACCCTGTTTTATCCGGCACCAGCAGCAATGTGGCCGTGGGCACGCAAATTATGGTCAGTGTCGGGGCGCTGAATATTCCGGCGACCATCGGCGCCAACGGACTGTGGCAAATAACGCTAACGGCTGCCTCATTGCAGAATCTGCAGGATAGCTCAGGCCTGAAGGTCAGCGTGACGATGACCGATGCAGCAGGCAACGTCGCCTCGGACTCTCAGCAGGTTACCGTTGCGATTCAGGCGACGCCTTCCGTCACGATCACCTCGCTGTTCGGCGATAACCTGGTGGGGGGCGTGCTGAATGGCGGGTTGAACAGCGCGGAATCGAAGGTTGCACAGACCATTTCGGGTATCAGCCAGAATGCCATCGGTTCGCAGGTAAAAGTGCTGGTGGCCGGTGTTAGCTATTTTGCCACCGTGGCGGCGGACGGTACCTGGGCAGTATCGGTTCCGTCCAGCGCGCTGACGGGCCTGAGCGATGGTCAGCAAAGCGTTAGCGTGTCGGTCACTAACTCCGCAGGTAAAGTGGCCAGCGATACGAGTGCGTTGAATGTTATTCTCCATACGCCAACTATCTCGGTATCCACGCTGTTTGGTGATGGCAAACTGAATATCAACGAAGCGAATGGCGGGCAGCTCATTAGCGGAACGATTACGAATGCCACTGCTGGTTCGGTGGTGACGGTGACCGTAGGAGGAGCCTCGTTTAACGGGACGGTGAACAGCAACGGCACATGGACGGCCTCCATCAGCAATACCGTGCTAAAAGCGTTGCAGGGGAATACCGCCACCATTACCTATTCCGTCACCGACCGGGTAGGTAATACCGACACGAAATCAACCGACGTTGCCGTGAAGTTGACCCAGCCAGATCTGGGCCTGACGCCAGTGCTATCTGGGGTAATCAATGGCCTTCTTGGGCTTGTCGGTGGGCTATTGGGTTCGTTAGGGTTAACCAAACCGGCCATTCTGACCCTCAGCGGCACATCGCATAACCTTGAGGCAGGATCGCTCGTTAACATTAACCTGGCGAATTTGGCTTTCGGAAGCGCGACGGTTAAAGCCGACGGAACATGGAGTACCGATCTTAATCTCGGTTTGGATCTGGTGAAAATCCTCTCGCTGAGCACGATTGTTTACCTTTCTGCGGCAGATTCGGCGGGCAATATGGCCTATCTGAATGTTGGTCTTGGCGGCGGAAACCCAACCATCACACCACCACCGGGTACTTCAACGTTGATGACGGAAGCGGCCAGCTTCTCCGTGCTTGCCGCCAGTGCCAACGAAGGTTCGGACAACAGTTCGCAGACAAGTTCGGACAGTTCGAACACCACGACCACCACCGCCGCCACTCATGAGACGGCCACCACCACAGATACCACAACCACGGAGACCACCTACACCATTGGCGGCCTGAGCGTCGACCTTGCCGACGGCACCACGCAGACCGGCGATACGGTACATGGCGGCACCGGTAACGACACCATCCATCTCTCATCGCTGGGCTTTACCGAAATCGACGGCGGCGCGGGGACGGACACCTTGGTGCTGGATGGCTCCAATATCATCCTGAACCTCATCGAACTGGCGGGGAAAGTTCACAACATTGAAGTTATCGATCTGGGCAAATCCGGGAATAACAGCATCACGCTGGATGTTAACGAAGCGCTGACGATCACCGATAAACCGGAAGACGACCTGCTGATCAAAGGCAGCGACGGCGACCAGATCAACCTGAAACACGGCGCGACGGATACCTGGGCGATTACCGAACAGCGTGAAGTGAACGGCGTGATGTTCGACGTTTATCACAACAGTTCGCAATCCAATACGCTTAGCGATGTCCTTATTCAGCATGGACTGCATGTCAACATGGTCTAACGGGAATTAACACCTCAGGGACGAGGCGGGCAATCAACAATATCACCACGGGCAATCCTAAGGTGGAAAAATGAAACGTGCCGTATCTCTACTGTTAATGATGTTACCGATGGCTAATCTGTTGGCGGCTCCCGGTAACGAAGGACAATATCGGTGGCAATCGGCCCCAAGCGAACAGCTTCAGGCTCAGCTGACCATTAAGGAAGCGATACTGCGGGCGTTTGCCCGCAACCCAAAAATCGCCCAGGCCTCCGCGCAGATCCGCGTAGGCCGGGCGAATCTTGATGAAGCGAAAAGCGCCTGGTTCCCGCAGATCTCCTTGCAGGGCAACATGGGGCGATCGCACCGTACTGACTCCGCCGGATCGTTGAATAACAACGGTTCTGGCGGCGTTTCGCTAAAACAGCTGCTGTACGATTTTGGTAAAACCGGCGGCAGCATTGATGAGCAGTACAACCTCTCCGACGCATGGCGTTTCGAGCTATACAGCGCCCTCAACGATGTTGGCACGCAAACGCTGCAAACCTATCTGCAGGTCAAGCGCTATCAGGCGCTGGCGCAGGTCGCACGCAATAATATCCAGTCGCTTCAGGCGATTCAGGAGATGGCGAAACTGCGGGCCCAGGCTGGCCTGAGCTCGCAGTCCGACGTGCTACAGGCGGAGTCGCGTATCGCCGGCATGAACGCCACGGTTGCCCAGTTTGAGGCGCAGAAACGCACCGCACAGGCGGCGCTAAGCGTGCTGACGGGGGTAGTGTCTGACAACCTGCCGGATCTCCCTGAAGATCTGATGAAGCAAAAATTCTCCGTTAACTCCCTTCCGTATGAACGCAGCAATGCGGTGCGTAGCGCCCAGTCTAAGCAGTTGGCGGCGGAGCAGCGTATTCGTCAGGCGCAGGCCCAGCATTGGCCGACCATCTCGGTGCAGGCCGGGCGGACGCGCTATGAAAACGATCAAAGCAACTACTGGGACGATCAGGTGCAGTTGGTGGTGGATGCGCCGCTCTACCAGGGCGGCGCGGTCAGCGCTCGCGTAGATGCCGCAGAAGGGGACCGAGCAAGCGCTCAGGCTCAGGTTGAAGCGAGCAAGCTGGACATGAACCAGCGCGCCGCGACCGCCTGGGCCGATCTCACCGGAGCTCAGATTCGCCAGCAGGCTGGGGAAGCGCAGTCGGCCACCGCCGAACTGGCTCGCCGGGTTTATCGCGATGAATATCGCCTCAGCAAGCGCAGCCTGAACGATTTGCTGAGCATTGAACAGGACGTTTTTCAGGCCGATAGCGCCACCATAACCGCACGCTATGACGCGTGGGATGCTGCCGTACGCTACGCGGGGGCCGCCGATAACCTACTTGATATGTTAGGCATCGAGCGCAGCCGCACCGTTGGTGATGACTTACCCGCACTATAGACAACACGGATGCAGGAGTGGTTATGCAACAGCCGGATACCGAAAGCTGGATCAATGTGATGGTGCGCGCGGCAGGCCGCTTTGGCCTGCCAGCGGATGCGCCTGCCGTGCGTCAACAGATGCGCTGGTTTGAAAATTTACCGATCGACGTGCGCCTGCAAAGGCTGAGTGGGCTGATGGGACTACAGGTGCACCGTGTCCCGGTGGCGAAAATGCGCTGGAGCGCGCAGAACCTGCCCGCCATCGTGCAGATGGAAAGTGGCGAAATTATGCTGCTGGAGTCGCTCAACGCCGAGGGACTGGTGACCTACTGGCTCAGCAACGGCGGCGATCTGGTGCGGGAAGAGGCGCTGGAGACGCTGCTTGAGCGCATCACTTCCGATGTGGTGATGTTGGGTATTGCGGTACGCGGGCGCGACTCGCGTATTGATGATTTTACCCGCCCGTGGGAAGCGCACTGGTTCTGGCGCCATTTCCGCCATACTGGGCGCAAGCTCTCTGAAATCGCGCTGGCCTCTATCGTCGGCAACGTGATGGCGCTGGGGGGGATTCTGTTTTCGATGCAGGTCTATGACCGGGTTATTCCTGCCCAGTCGTTCCCTACGCTGTGGGTACTGTTTTTTGGCGTGCTGCTGGCGGCGGCGCTGGAGTTCTTTATCCGTCTGGCGCGAACCTACATCTCGGACATCATGGGTAAACATATTGACCTGAATTTATCGTCGATGTTTTTTGCCAGGGCGATGTCGATTAAAAACGATGCCAGGCCGAAGTCCACCGGATCGTTTATCTCGCAGCTGCGCGAGCTGGATCAGGTGCGCGAACTGCTGACCTCCACGACGGTGGGTGCGGCGATGGATATGCCCTTCGTGCTGCTGTTTATCGTGATCATCGCGATGGTCGGCGGCCCGTTGGTGGTGATCCCGCTGATCGCGATCCCGTTAATTGTGATCCCCGGCCTGCTGGTGCAGTGGCCAATGGCCAAGCTTGCTAAAGAGGGGATGCGTGAGAGCGCCATTCGTAACGCCGTGCTGGTGGAATCGATTGAAGGGGTAGAGGACATTAAGGCGCTGCAGGCGGAGCCTTACTTCCAGCGTCAGTGGGAAACGACGCACGCCGTCGGGGCCAGCATCGGCATGAAGCAGCGAATCTGGGGAGCGCGGCTTAGCGGCTGGGCATCCACCGTTCAGCAGATCACCTACGCCGGCATGTTAGTGTTTGGTTGTTTTCTGGTGATTGATGGCAGCATCACCACCGGTACGCTGGTGGCGTGCAGCATGCTGTCGTCACGCACCATTGCGCCGCTGATGCAGCTGACGATGGTCTTCTCGCGCTGGCAACACGCGAAATCGGCGATGACCGGGCTGAACGAACTGCTGAAAAAACCGCTGGATAAAGAGTCGGATAAGAAGATGGCGCACTGCCCGGTGCTGGCGGGGCACTATCAGATGCAGCAGATGCAGTACAGCTATGACGTGGAAAAGGGCGAGCAGGCGTTGAGTATTGACGGGCTGGAGATTATGCCCGGTGAACGGGTCGCCATTCTGGGGAAAACCGGGGCCGGGAAATCCACGCTGCTGCGGCTTTTTTCAGGGCAGGTTCAGGCCACCAAAGGAAAAACTATCATCGACGGCGTTGATATGGCGCACATCGACCCAACCGATGTCCGGCGGCAGGTTGGGTATCTCTCGCAGGACTCCAGGCTCTTTTTCGGCACGCTGCGGCAGAACCTGATGCTGGGTCATCCCCATGCGACCGAAGCGGAGCTGATTCAGGCGCTGCGGATTAGCGGAGCAATTACGCTGGTGCAGCAGGATGCCGCGAGCCTCGACCGCATGATTAACGAAGGCGGGCGCGGTTTATCGGGCGGGCAGCGGCAGATGGTGCTGCTGAGCCGCCTGATTGTGCGTAACCCGCAAATTGTGCTGCTGGATGAACCGACGGCTTCAATGGACGAACAGCTGGAAGAGTGGGTGATTCGCCAGCTTCAACAGTGGCTGACCGGGCGCACGCTGGTGCTGGTTACCCATCGCCCGGCCCTGCTCAAGCTGGTCGACCGCATTGTGGTGCTGGAAAATGGGAAGGTGGTGGCTGACGGTCCGCGCGATACGTTACTGAATCAGGCGAGGAAGAACAGCAACGTCGCCTCGATTGTTCCCGGAGGTGCGCAATGATTGAAGCGAAAATGCAGGATGAGCTGAATCGCCAGAGCCGTCTCTCGTCGTCGGTGGTGTGGTTAAGCTTTCTGGGTCTTGTCATCTTTGTGCTGTGGGCCCGTTGGGCGATTCTTGATGAGGTGACCGTGGGGACCGGCAAGGTCACGCCCTCTACCCATGCGCAGGTGATTGAGAGCCTGGACGGCGGTATCGTCAGCCAGTTGCTGGTGAAAGAGGGCGATATCGTCAATCGTGGGCAGATGCTGGCGCGCCTAGACCAGACGCGCTTTCAATCGAACTTCGGCGAAGCGGCGGTACGCGTCCGCTCGCTTCGGGCATCGAGCGAGCGTTTAAGCGCGGAGCTAAGCGGGCTGCCGCTGAAGTTTAGCGCCGAATCACTGCAGGAGCCCGCGCTGGTCGCCCGTGAGAAGCAGCTGTACGAGTCCCGGCGCAGAACGCTGAATGAAACCCTCAGCAATCTGCAAAAAACGCTGCAGCTGGTGGATGCGGAAATCCGAATGACGAAGCCGCTGATTGCCCGAGGGGCAGCCGGTGAGGTAGAAGTTATTCGCCTTGAACGTCAGGCCGCTGAGCTACGCGGCAAGATGGATGAAGCGCGCAACCAGTATGCGGTGCGGGCGCGGGAAGAGCAGGTGAAGAATGATGCTGACCTGGATGCGCAGTTGCAGGTGATGGCGGGCAAAGCTGACCAGGTTCAGCGAGCATCGCTTTTTTCACCGGTGCGTGGGGTGGTGAAAGATATTCAGGTGAATACCGTCGGGGGCGTACTGCAGCCCGGCGGCAAGCTGATGGAGATTGTCCCGCTGGAAGATCAGCTGCTTATCGAATCGCGGATTAACCCTCGCGATATTGCCTATATCCGCCCTGGCCTACCGGCGACCGTCAAAATTACCGCCTATGACACCTCTATCTATGGCGATTTAAAAGGCACCGTCGAGGTGGTTTCGCCTGACACCTTGCAAGATGAGGTGCGCCGCGATCAATTTTACTACCGGGTTTACGTACGCACGCAACAGGCGGAGCTGGTGAATAAACAGGGTAAGCGTTTCCCGATCATGCCGGGGATGATTGCTAACGTGGAAATTAAGACCGGGCAGAAATCGGTGCTGGATTACCTGATTAAGCCGCTGAACAAGATGAAGGAAGCGCTGAGGGAACGGTGATGGAAACGACGCTTGCCTGCGGGTGCAGGCAAGCGTTGCCAGAACTAGCGGCCAGCATGTTTCATAATGCGGGCTTTATCGAGCTGCCATTCGCGATCTTTCAGATCGGAACGTTTGTCGTGCTGTTTCTTCCCTTTCGCCACGCCGATTTTTACCTTACACCAGGCGTTTTTCCAGTACAGCGACAGCGCCACCACGGTGTAACCTTCGCGGTTGATACGCCCGAACAACGAGTCCAGTTCGCGCTGGTTAAGCAGCAGTTTACGGGTACGTGTAGGATCGCAAACGTAGTGCGTTGATGCTACGGCCATCGGGGTGAAGTTCGCGCCAAACAGGAAGGCTTCGCCGTCTTTCAGGATGACGTAGCTGTCGCCAATGTTGGCTTTACCTGCGCGCAGGGATTTCACTTCCCAACCCTGGAGGGCAAGGCCCGCTTCAAATTCTTCTTCGATAAAGTATTCGTGGCGGGCGCGTTTATTCAGCGCAATCGTGGCTGATCCAGGTTTGTGTGCTTTTTTCTTTGTCATAATGTCCTGAACTTATCGCTTATCTCAATAACACTGCCTCAAGCTCCCGCGAGGCGCAATGGGTTATCTTAGCACGATATAGTCCGCCTCCGTTTTTTTTAGCAGTAGATAAATGATACTATTTACGCCGTGTTCGTGAATGGAAATTGCTATGCCTCAGATTAGCCGTACTGCGCTGGTTCCCTACAGCGCGGAGCAAATGTATCAACTGGTGAACGATGTGAATGCCTACCCAGATTTTATCCCCGGTTGTACAGGCAGCCGTGTTCTGGAGTCCGGCCCGACGCAAATGACGGCGGCGGTGGATGTCTCTAAGGCAGGCATCAGTAAGACCTTTACCACGCGCAATACGTTAACCAGCAACCAGAGCATCCTGATGCATCTGGTCGATGGGCCGTTTAAGAAATTGATTGGTGGCTGGAAGTTTACGCCACTGAGCCAGGACGCCTGCAAGATTGAGTTTCAGCTTGATTTTGAGTTTACCAATAAGCTTATTGAGCTGGCGTTCGGCCGCATCTTTAAAGAGCTGGCGCTGAATATGGTGCAGGCGTTCACGATGCGCGCTCGCGAGGTTTACAGTGCCGGGTAAAATTGCCGTCGAAGTCGCATATGCGCTGCCGCAAAAGCAGTATCTGCAGCGGGTGACGCTGGATGAAGGCGCGACGGTGGAGCAGGCCATTCAGGCCAGCGGCCTGCTGACCCTGCGTGATGATATTGACCTGACAAAAAATAAAGTCGGTATTTATAGTCGCCCAGTAAAGCTTGACGATGTGGTTCACGACGGTGACAGGGTCGAGATTTATCGCCCGCTGATTGCCGACCCGAAAGAACTGCGTCGCCAGCGCGCTCAGCAAAAAAGCTGACCACCCTGTAGCCCGGACGAGGTGCGAGAGCAGCGACTCCGGGAGTTCCCCGGCGTCACTGCGTTCGGCCGGGCTACGCCGATTGCAGATGCAAAAAAAGCGCTCATTGAGCGCTTTTTTTGCATCTGCTACACACCGCCGCTGATTTATTTGGTCAGCGCTGGTTTGTTGTCGATGTTCGTCAGTACGCCGCTGCTGTTGAAAGTCAGGGTCAGCGTCTGCTGAGTGACGGATTCATGGCCTGGCTGCTGGCGGAAAACGTAGAACCAGGTGTTGGTGCCGAACGGGTCGGTCATCATCGGGGTACCTAAGGTATAGGCGACCTGTTGTTGCGTCATGCCAACACGGATTTTGGCAACATCATTAGGTACCAGATAGTTCCCCTGACTAATATCAGGACGGTAAACCACTCGCTCCAGAGTGGAACAGCCTGCAGTCATCATCAGAAGAACCGCTGCGGCAGCAGTCAGCGTTTTACAGCGCATAGTGATTTGATTCCTTTTCGGGCCCGAGCAGTACGCGGCTCATATGTAATGTGCCGATGATAATAGACCTGAGGTAAGTTGGAAACCTTTGATATCAGGTCTTACGGCGTTTTTATTGTGAACTCAGACTCTAAGAAACCAAAAAAGTTTATGCGGCCAGCAACTCTTTCGCGTTCGCCAACGTATTCCGTGTGACTTCGCTACCGCCGAGAAGGCGCGCCAGCTCCTGCAGACGAGCACGTTTGTCCAGCGGCTGCATGTGCGTTTCGGTCATCGCGCCGTCGGTCTCTTTGCTGACGTAGAAGTGGTGGTGGCCACAGCCTGCAACCTGCGGCAGGTGCGTTACGCACATCACCTGAGTGGATTCCCCCAGCTGGCGCAGCAGCTTGCCAACGACTGCCGCCGTCGGGCCGCTGATACCTACGTCTACTTCATCGAAGATCAGCGCCGGGGTTTCCATTTTGCGCGCGGTAATCACCTGAATGGCTAGCGCAATACGCGACAGCTCACCGCCGGACGCTACTTTGGCAATCGCCTGCAGCGGCTGGCCGGGGTTGGTGGTCACGCGGAACTCAATGCGGTCTGCGCCTTCGGCGGTCAGGTGCTGCTCTTCAAAGCGGACGTCGATATCGAACAGGCCGTGCGGCATGGAGAGCATGTGCATGCTGTCGGTAATCAGCTGTGAAAGCTCCTGAGCGCTTGCCTGACGCTGCGCATGCAGCTGGTGGGCCGTTTCCATTGCCAGCTGATGATGACGAGACACCGCGTGTTTCAGCGTCTCCAGCGAGTCGCTCTGGTCGTCGAGCAGTTGCTGTTCGTCGAGCAGGGATTGGTAGTACTCCGGAAGCGCTTCCGGCGAAATCTGGTGCTTACGTGCCAGTGAAATCTGTTTTGACAGACGCTGTTCCAGCTCGTACAGGCGGTTTGGGTCGAGATCCAGACGGTCGCAGTAGTGGCGCAGTTCGTCGCTGGCTTCACTCAGTTGAATGGCCGCTTCTTCCAGCATATCCAGCACGCCGGCGAGTTTGCCGTCCATGCTCGCCAGTTCACCTGCCAGCTGGCGGGCGGTGTAGAGCTGGCTTTGCAGGTTGACGTCCTCGCCGTCGGCGAGGATGGCCAGCGCATGCTGGCTGGTGGCGATAAGCTGCCCGCTGTTGGCGAGACGCTTGTACTCTTCGTCAATTTGTTCGTATTCGCCCGGCAACGGGTGGAACTCGATAAGCTCTTTCAACTGATACTGCAGCAGCTCTGCGCGAGCGGCGCGTTCCTGACTTTGCTGCTGATGGGTTGCCAGATCGCGACAGCTTTGGTTCCACAGACGGTAATGTTCGGCCATTTGTTGTGCGAGCGCTGACTCACCGACGTAGGCATCAAGCAGGGTTTTCTGATGTTCAGGCTTCACCAGCTGCTGGTGCGCGTGCTGGCCGTGGATCTGGATAAGCAGTTGACCCAGTTCACGCAGCTGCGACAGCGGCACGGCGGTGCCGTTGATAAAGCCGCGTGAGCGGCCGTCGCTGCTGATGACGCGGCGCAGCAGGCACTCGCGGCCATCTTCCAGCTGGTTATCTTCAAGCCAGCGCAGAGCGGCAGGGGTGTCTTTGAGCGCGAAGCGGGCGCAGAGGTCGGCGCGGCTGGCGCCAGCACGAACCATGTCAGCTTCGGCGCGGCCACCCAGGCATAAACCGAGGGCATCGATTGCAATTGATTTACCGGCCCCGGTTTCGCCAGTGATGGCCGTCATGCCGCTGTTGAAGTCGATTTCAAGTTCACGAACGATGGCAAAATTGCTGATGGTCAGTTGTGCTAACATAGCCGCTTCCTGTATGAAAACCCATAACTGTGTTTTCATACAGTATAAACTGGTTTTTTATCCAGTAAAGAGGCGGCGGTAAAATTAGAACAATTTTTTTGACCAGCCGAGCTTGGTGCTTAATGTGTTGAAATAGCTGTAGTCTTTCGGATGGATCAGGTTGAGGTGGTAATCGCTACGGCGAATCAGCACATCTTCCCCTTCCTGAATCGGCAGGGCTATCTGGCTGTCGCAGCTGATCTCAAGGTCACTGCGGCGGTGCGAGAAGCGCAGACGAATGGTGCTGTTGCTGTTAATTACCAGCGGACGCGCCGACAGCGTGTGAGGGAACATCGGCACCAGGGTGATGGCATCCAGAGAAGGCGTCAGAATCGGGCCGCCCGCCGAGAGCGAGTAGGCCGTGGAACCGGTTGGCGTAGAGATAATCAAGCCGTCGGAGCGCTGGGAGAAGGCAAAGGTTTCGTCGATATAGACTTCAAACTCAATCATATGGGCAACTTTGCCGGGATGCAGCACCACTTCGTTGATGGCGGTGCTGATGCGCTTCTGACAGTTTTGCTGGCAAACCTGCGCTTCCAGCAGGAAGCGTTTTTCGGCAATAAAGTTACCGTCCAGCACGTCGGCTAATTGCTGATGGGCGTTGTCCGGGTCAAGGTCGGTGAGAAAGCCGAGGTTGCCGCGGTTAATGCCAATCACGCTGATGTCGTAGCGGGCTAGGGTGCGGGCCGCGCCAAGCATATTGCCGTCGCCGCCGACCACCACCGCCAGATCCGCTTTCTGGCCAATTTCCGCCAGCGTGCCGGTCTGGACGTTATCCAGCTTGAGTTCTTTGGCTATCTGGCGTTCAACAATCACCTCGTAGCCTTTGGTGCACAGCCAACGATAGAGCATTTCATGTGTCGTCAGCGCCGTCGGGTGACGTGGGTGTCCTACAATACCGATACACTTGAAATGATTGTTCATTTTCTGAATGTCCTTGTGCCGAAGATGGGTGACAATGTGATGGCTTCCCTTGAAACCCGGAATCTGATCCCCATAATAAGCGAAGTTAGCGAGATGATTGCGAAAAAACGCGGAGAAATTCATGAGTAGTAAAGAACAGAAAACGCCTGAGGGGCAATCCCCGGAAGAAATTATCATGGAACAGCACGAAGAAGTTGAGGCGGTTGAACCAAACGCTTCTGCTGACCAGGTGGATCCGCGCGACGAAAAAATTGCGAACCTCGAATCGCAGTTAGCGGAAGCTGAAACCCGCGAACGCGAAAGCGTCCTGCGCGTGAAGGCAGAAATGGAAAACCTGCGTCGCCGTACCGAAATCGACGTTGAGAAGGCGCACAAGTTCGCGCTGGAAAAATTCGTCAACGAACTGCTGCCGGTGCTGGATAGCCTGGACCGCGCGCTGGAAGTGGCGAACAAAGACAACGAAGATATGGCACCGATGATCGAAGGTATCGAGCTGACCCGTAAGTCGATGCTGGACGTGGTGGCGAAGTTTGGTGTACAGGTTGTGGCGGATATCAACGTGCCAATGGACCCGAACGTACACCAGGCCATTGCGATGGTTGAGTCCGAAGAGGTCGCTGCTGGCAACGTGCTGATGGTGATGCAGAAGGGTTACACCCTGAACGGTCGTACCATTCGCGCGGCGATGGTCTCCGTCGCGAAAGCGAAGGCGTAATCTTCGCTTAACCCTCTCCCCTGGCGGGGAGAGGGGCTATTCTTTAGTCCTTCACGCTTTCCCGAAGCGGCTTCACCGGATTTACCTGCACCTGCTTAATCACGTTATCCTGTACGTCGAGAATATCGATATCGTACTGGGCGATGCGCACGCGCGTACCCGCAGCCGGGATCTCTTCTAACGCTTCCACAATGATGCCGTTAATAGTGCGCGCTTCGTCTTCCGGCAGATGCCAGTTGAAGGCCTTATTCAGCTCGCGCACGTTGGCGCCGCCGTCGATAATCACCGAGCCATCATTCTGCGGGTTAACCTCTTCGGCCAGCGATGGCGACATTGAAGTGGTGAAGTCGCCGACGATCTCTTCCAGAATATCTTCAACCGTCACCAGCCCCTGAATATCACCGTACTCGTCGACCACCAGGCCCACTTTCTTCTTGTTGCGCTGGAACTTCACCAACTGCGTGCTGAGCGGTGTGCCTTCCGGAACGAAGTAGATTTCATCGGCGGCGCGCAGCATCACCTCTTTGGTGAACTCTTTTTTCTCGGTCATCAGGCGATAGGCTTCGCGTACGCGCAGCATGCTAATGGCATCGTCCAGCGAGTCGCGGTACAGCACGATGCGGCCGTGCGGCGAGTGGGTGAGTTGGCGAACAATCGATTTCCAGTCGTCGTTGATGTTGATGCCGACGATTTCGTTGCGCGGCACCATGATGTCATCAACGCTGACTTTTTCGAGATCCAGCACCGACAGCAGCATGTCCTGGTTACGACGCGAGATTTGCGAGCGGGACTCGTTCACGATGGTGCGCAGTTCGTCTTTGCTGAGCGCACTGCTGATGGTGATGTCGGTTTTTATGCCCATCATGCGCATCAGAATTCGGGTAATCAGGTTCAGGAACCAGACCAGTGGCATCATCAGAATTTGCAGCGGTGCCAGCAGGAAGCTGCTTGGATAGGCCACTTTTTCCGGGTAGAGGGCGGCGATGGTTTTTGGCAGAACTTCAGCGAATACCAGCACTACGAAGGTCAGCACCCCGGTGGCGATGGCGACGCCCAGGTCGCCATACAGGCGCATGCCGACGATGGTGCCCAGCGCAGAGGCCAGAATGTTGACGAGGTTGTTGCCAATCAGCACCAGGCTGATAAGACGGTCAGGCTTTTGCAGCAGCTTTTCGACGCGACGCGCCGGTTTATTGCCCTGTTTTGCCAGATGACGGAGCCGATAGCGGTTCAGCGTCATCATGCCGGTTTCGGAACCTGAGAAATAGGCAGAGATGACCACCATGATGATCAGCGTCACGATCAGCGTGGTGGTTGAGATATGTTCCAAGTGGATTCCTTAGTACTTAGCCCACGAATTGTTGAATGACACGGCTACCGAAGTAGGCGAGCGTCAGGATGCCAGCGCCGGCAACGTTAAACCAGACGACTCGGCGACCGCGCCACCCTTCATGATAGTGGCCCCATAACAAGACGATATAGACGAACCAGGCGATGATGGAAAGGACGGCCTTGTCGATATTTTCCATGCTGAAGAGGTTATGCATGTAAAACAGGCCGGTACAGAGCGTCAGCGTGAGCAGCACGACGCCAACCTGGGTGATGTGAAACATTTTACGTTCAATGACCATCAGCGGCGGCATTTCATGGCTGAACGCCAGCTTCTTGTTCTTAAGCTGATAGTCAATCCACGCCAGCTGCAGCGCATACAGCGCGGCAATAATCAGCGTGGCGTAGGAGAACAGCGACAGACCGATATGCACCATCATTCCCGGCGTGGCTTCCAGGTGAGTAATAAACTCGTTGGGCATAAAGGTGGCGAAGGCGAGGTTGATCAGCGCAAAAGCATAGACAATAGGCAACAGCAGCCAGCCGCGGTTTCGCGAGGCGACGATGGTCATCACCGTACAGATCATCAGGCTCACCAGCGAGCCGACGTTCAACAGGCTGAGGTTCTGCCCGCTTTCACCGCCCGGTAGAATACGGGCTTCCAGCGCAAACGCGTGGCACACCAGGGCAACGGTGGCAGAAAGAATCGCCATACGCCGCCAGCCGCTGTTTTTTTGCAGCAGACCGGGAATGATCAGCGCCAAGCTGATGGAGTAGGCAACAAGCGCGAGCAGGGCAAAAACAGGCATAAAGTGTCGGCAGTCGTCAAATAGAAGAAAGAGAAGCAGTATATACGCAAAATCATTCGAGTTGTATCAAGGCGCATAGCCTAGGTGAAGGATGATGTGAATGGCGTAACGTGATGCAGCGCTAACCGCAGCATCACAACTCCTCCGCTGTCGTGTTATACTCCGGCAAATTTCCGTATTTTTGGTCGCGTTAGCGACTCACGTTTCCACCCCAGGCGAGAGACAATGTTTGATAATTTAACCGATCGTTTGTCGCGCACGCTGCGCAATATCAGTGGCCGTGGACGCCTTACTGAAGACAACGTAAAAGAGACGCTGCGCGAAGTGCGCATGGCGCTGCTGGAGGCTGACGTTGCGCTGCCGGTAGTGCGTGATTTTATCAATCGCGTAAAAGAAAAAGCGGTTGGTCACGAAGTTAATAAGAGCCTGACCCCAGGTCAGGAGTTCGTCAAAATCGTTCGTAGCGAACTGGTTTCGGCGATGGGCGAAGAGAACGAGACGCTAAACCTGGCGGCGCAGCCACCGGCCGTAGTACTGATGGCGGGCCTGCAGGGTGCGGGTAAAACCACGAGCGTCGGTAAGCTCGGTAAGTTCCTGCGCGAGAAGCACAAGAAGAAAGTGCTGGTCGTCTCTGCCGACGTTTATCGCCCGGCGGCGATCAAACAGCTGGAAACCCTGGCTGAACAGGTTGGCGTAGACTTCTTCCCATCCGACGTGGGCCAGAAGCCTATCGACATCGTTAACGCGGCGCTGAAAGAAGCGAAGCTGAAATTCTACGACGTGCTGCTGGTGGATACCGCCGGTCGTCTGCACGTTGACGAAGCGATGATGGACGAAATCAAGCAGGTTCACGCGGCGATCAAGCCGGTTGAAACCCTGTTTGTCGTTGACGCAATGACCGGCCAGGATGCGGCGAATACCGCCAAGGCCTTCAACGAAGCGCTGCCGCTGACCGGCGTGGTGCTGACCAAGGTTGACGGTGATGCGCGCGGCGGTGCGGCGCTCTCTATTCGCCACATTACCGGTAAGCCAATCAAGTTCCTCGGCGTCGGCGAGAAAACCGAAGCGCTGGAGCCGTTCCACCCGGATCGTATCGCCTCCCGTATCCTCGGCATGGGCGACGTGCTGTCGCTTATCGAAGATATTGAGAGCAAAGTTGACCGCGCACAGGCTGAGAAGCTGGCGACTAAGCTTAAGAAGGGCGACGGTTTCGACCTGAACGACTTCTTAGACCAGCTTAAGCAGATGAAAAACATGGGCGGCATGGCAAGCCTGATGGGCAAACTGCCTGGCATGGGTCAGCTCCCGGACAACGTCAAATCCCAGATGGATGACAAAGTGCTGGTGCGTATGGAAGCGATCATCAACTCGATGACGCTGAAAGAGCGCGCGAAGCCGGAAATCATCAAAGGTTCCCGCAAACGTCGTATCGCCCAGGGCTGTGGCCTGCAGGTGCAGGACGTGAACCGTCTGCTGAAGCAGTTCGACGACATGCAGCGCATGATGAAGAAGATGAAGTCGAAGGGCGGCATGATGAAAATGATGCGCGGAATGAAAGGGATGATGCCACCAGGATTCCCTGGCCGTTAATCCCTCCGTTGAAGTGTGCTGGCTTCGGTTAGCGCACTTCGACAATGACAAACACGCCGACTTTGCTCTGCCTATGACGGTAACGCCCTGGTTATCGTGCGGTAAAAGGCAGATGTTGATTGCAATTCCCCCAGAAATGAGTAAAATTTTCGGGCTTTTAATATGACACCGGGCCCCTTCCCTCGATGGGGCCCGGTTGTTCTATTCACACAAGAGGATGTTATGGTAACTATTCGTTTAGCTCGTCACGGCGCTAAAAAGCGTCCGTTCTACCAGGTTGTTGTTACTGACAGCCGTAACGCACGCAACGGTCGCTTCATCGAGCGCGTTGGCTTCTTCAACCCAATCGCTTCTGCGACTGAAGAAGGCACCCGTCTGGACCTGGATCGTATCGCACACTGGGTTGGCCAGGGCGCAACTATCTCTGATCGCGTATCTGCGCTGATCAAAGAAGCTAAGAAAGCAGCTTAATCTGTCACGGTGGTCATGATGAGCAAGCAACACACCGCACAAGCACCTGTTGATCCGATCGTATTGGGGAAAATGGGTTCTTCCTACGGTATCCGTGGTTGGCTCAGAGTGTTTTCCTCCACCGAAGACGCCGAAAGCATTTTTGACTATCAGCCCTGGTTAATCCAGAAGGCGGGTCAGTGGCAGACCGTTGAGCTGGAAAGCTGGCGCTACCACAATCAGGATATCGTCATTAAGCTGAAAGGCGTTGACGATCGCGATGCCGCGAATCTGCTGACGAACTGCGAAATTATCGTGGATTCCTCGCAGCTGCCGGCGCTGGAAGATGGAAGCTATTACTGGAAAGACCTGATGGGCTGCCAGGTAGTGACCACTGAAGGCTACGGTCTCGGTAAAGTCATCGATATGATGGAAACCGGGTCAAATGACGTTCTCGTCATTAAGGCAAACCTGAAAGATGCATTTGGCATCAAGGAGCGGTTGGTTCCGTTCCTCGATGGGCAGGTTATCAAGAAAGTCGATCTCGCTACTCGTACTATCGAAGTAGATTGGGATCCTGGTTTTTAAACCACCGGATAAACGGTAAAAGACGGCGCTATGTGGATTGGCATAATTAGCCTGTTTCCTGAAATGTTCCGCGCAATTACCGATTACGGGGTAACTGGCCGGGCAGTTAAAAATGGCCTGCTGAACATCCAGAGCTGGAGTCCTCGTGACTTCACGCATGACCGGCACCGTACCGTGGACGATCGTCCTTACGGCGGCGGACCGGGGATGTTAATGATGGTGCAACCTTTACGGGACGCCATTCATGCAGCAAAAGCCGCGGCAGGTGAAGGCGCGAAGGTGATTTATCTGTCACCTCAGGGACGCAAGCTTGATCAAGCGGGCGTCAGCGAACTGGCCACGAATCAAAAGCTGATTCTGGTATGTGGTCGCTACGAAGGCATAGATGAGCGCGTGATTCAGACCGAGATTGACGAAGAATGGTCTATCGGTGATTACGTTCTCAGCGGTGGTGAGTTACCGGCAATGACGCTGATCGACTCCGTTTCCCGGTTTATTCCGGGTGTACTGGGCCATGAAGCTTCGGCATTCGAAGATTCGTTTGCTGATGGATTGCTGGACTGTCCACACTATACTCGCCCTGAAGTGTTGGAAGGGATGGAGGTACCGCCGGTTCTGCTGTCGGGAAACCATGCTGAGATACGTCGCTGGCGTTTGAAGCAGTCGCTGGGCCGCTCCTGGCTTAGAAGACCTGAACTTCTGGAAAACCTGGCTCTGACTGAAGAGCAAGCAAGGTTGCTGGCGGAGTTCAAACAGGAACACGCACAACAGCAACATAAACATGATGGGCTGGTCTGAGACCCCCAAATATCAGTTTACCCAGGATAAGAGATTAAATTATGAGCAACATTATTAAGCAACTTGAACAAGAACAGATGAAGCAGGACGTACCTTCCTTCCGTCCGGGTGATACCGTGGAAGTGAAAGTATGGGTTGTTGAAGGTTCCAAAAAACGTCTGCAGGCATTTGAGGGCGTGGTTATCGCTATTCGTAGCCGCGGTCTGCACTCTGCATTCACTGTTCGTAAAATTTCCAACGGCGAAGGCGTTGAGCGTGTCTTCCAGACTCACTCTCCAGTTGTTGACAGCATTGCTGTTAAACGTCGTGGTGCTGTACGTAAAGCTAAACTGTACTACCTGCGTGAGCGCACTGGTAAGTCTGCTCGTATCAAAGAGCGTCTTAACTAAGATTCGCGCAAGCGACATCCTGTTAAAAAGGGCTGGCCGAAAGGCTGGCCCTTTTTTATGCCTGCATTTTGTGGATCGTGTAGATATAAAAAAACCTGCCGAGGCAGGTTTTCTCATATGAGATTTCTGGTTGCATTACCAACCGTAGGCCACACCCCCGCCAACAACGAAGTCCCGCTGTGAATCATCAGAGACCGACGCTTTTACCACTACATGTTCAGTTGCTCGTGTTGAGAAACCTACAGCCAGGGCCGATTCACCGTCAGTAGTACCTACACCAGCCCCTACTGCGAACGTTTGGGAGTTCAGTACCTGTGGGATATTTGCCATAGCCGCTACGCCAGCAATGCCTGCGGAGGCTCGTTTGCGGTTTTCGTCGATCTTTTTATCCAGGTTCTCAAAGTTACTATTACCGTTTTCTAATGCCTCAATACGTTGTTCATGATCCGCAATACTTGCTGAGTTTCTGGAAACCGCAACGTCAGTTTTTTGTTGGGCAGCCCTGGTTGATTGAAGGCCACCAGATACTTGCGCAATGTTAGTTTTATTCTGGTCGATCTGATCGGTGTCTATCTTAATTGCATTTCTTGTAGCCTGCAGGCCGCCGGAGATCTGAGCGATATTGGTTTTGTTCTCGTCAATCTGGGTTGTGTTAGCCTTGATAGCATCGTTAGCTGATTGCAGGCCGCCGGAGACCTGAGCGATATTGGTTTTGTTCTCGTCAATCTGGGTTGTGTTAGCCTTGATCGCATCGTTGGCTGATTGCAGACCACCGGAAACCTGAGCGATGTTGGTTTTGTTCTCATTAATCTGGGTTGTGTTAGCCTTGATCGCATCGTTGGCCGATTGCAGGCCACCGGAGACCTGAGCGATATTGGTTTTGTTCTCGTCAATCTGGGTTGTGTTAGCCTTGATCGCATCGTTGGCTGATTGCAGACCACCGGAAACCTGAGCGATGTTGGTTTTGTTCTCGTCAATCTGGGTTGTGTTAGCCTTGATCGCATCGTTGGCCGATTTCAGGCCACCGGAGACCTGAGCGATATTGGTTTTGTTCTCGTCAATCTGGGTTGTGTTAGCCTTGATCGCATCGTTGGCCGATTGCAGGCCACCGGAGACCTGAGCGATGTTGGTCTTGTTCTCGTCAATCTGGGTTGTGTTAGCCTTGATTGCGCTGTTGGCCTTTAGCAAGTCGCTGGATTGTTGGGTGATGTTAGCAGCATTATTGGCCGTTTCGTTGTTAAACGCTTCCAGGTCGTAGCTGCTGCCAGCCTCGCCAACGATATTAAAAGTACCACTTGAGTAGTTTTCCTGTACCGCGTGAGCCGCGATAGGGGATGTAATAATCGCGGCGATAAGAATATTAAGGATAGTCTTTTGCATTTGTCTGTTCATCATTATCTTACTAAATTGGATGGCAATAGCTGTACCGTTTTAGTGCAGCTAATTCTTTTTTTTGTGATGTTGCGTTATTGATTGTTATTCTCTACAGGATTCGCACAGAGCGAACCCTCATGATGTAATATCACAAGTGGCGGTATTTTATTTTTAGTGAAAAATACAGGTTCAATATTATTTATTCAAATTAAATAAAGGTTCATAAATAATGGTTTAATTGTTAAATAATAAGCGAAAGTCGCGCGGATAGCGGTCTGTGAGGAATTTTTCTCTCAAACTGATGATTGTATACATTCAAATTACTTTGATTTTTATCAATGTTTTTTAGTCGGGAAATAGTATTAATTTCATTCGAAAGCCATGTTTTTTGATGTAATTGATAATGACTTTGATGTTTGTTGTCGCGGAGTGGTTTTTTTATCGATATAGAATGGTTATTAGTTTTTTGCCGTGATAGATCATTTTTATACCATGTGATTTTTTACTCAAGTACATTTAACTTTAATTAAATAACTATAAAATATATATCGATCATTTATCATACAAATGATGTTGGTTTTAATTTCGCAGGAAACTGATGCCTGTGAAATAGATAACAAGCTAAGATAATTACTGGGCAGTGGGTAGGGGTTATAAAGATGTATTATAAAGATATAATATATTTTCTATAAACTCATCTTAGTGCAGGAATGGAAATATTAATCGCAATGGGTGTTTCTTAATTAAGAGAAGGGAACGATCCCTCTCCATAAATAACCACATTCTTTTTGTTTCGAAAACACTATTCCTTAACATATCGAGGTTAAATCATTTACAATGCTCGCTCGCAGCAGGAGAGCAGTGTGGGCAGACGAGTCTTCAACATCACAGCACTAAAACAGCGAGCCGCCTGGCTTGCGCTGTTTGCTATGGCGTTGATTATTGTTGCCCCGCTCATCTCGATGTCGCTGCAGCAATCGCCAATGAGCGCCATGCCGGGCATGCATCATGACATGAGCATGTCGATGCCAATGTCGGCTCATCATTCTGCCCCTGAAAGCATGCCTATCGATCACGGTGAGGCCTGCGGCTACTGCGTGCTTCTCACCCATGTCCCGGGCCTGATTCTGGCCCTGTGCGTTTTGCTAAGTGCACTGATGCTTCGGGTGACGACCGCGCCTTTCCCGTCGTTGGTTTTACACTGGCGTGACTTCCCCTGGCTTTTCCCCGATACCCGTGCGCCACCGGCGCCGTCTGCTTTGCCTGCTTAATAAAGATAACTGACGCTTTAGCGTCTCATCGCTCTCGTTTGCATAAAGGAAGAGTATGACAACCTGCACCTCGCGGGCGGCATGGGTGCACCTACTGCGCCGCCTGCATTTTTTTATTGGCCTGTTTGTCGGGCCTTTTATTTTCGTCGCAGCCCTGACCGGCACGCTGTATGTGGCCACGCCTCAGCTGGAGAACCTGATGTATCGTCAGGCGCTGCAAGGGGAGATGAGTGGTGAACGGCATTCGCTCGCTGAACAAATTGCCGTGGCTGAACGTTCGTTGGGTACACCGCTGCGTCTGAGCGCGGTGCGGCCTGCGCTGGAAGCAGGGGAGACGACGCGGGTGATGTTCGACGACCCCGCGCTTGCGCCCTCTGAGAATCGCGCGATCTTTATCGACCCGATAACCCTCGCGATAAAGGGCGATATGACAGTCTACGGCACCAGCGGCATCTTACCGTTGCGCCAGTGGATTGATTATGCCCATCGCTCGTTGCTGTTGGGGGATATCGGGCGTTTGTATAGTGAGCTGGCGGCATCATGGATGTGGATTGCTGCGCTGGGTGGGGTTGCACTGTGGGCCTTTACCCGGCCAAAACGCCGTATTAAAAACCGCCTGCAGAATACCCGCCGCGTTCACGTTACGCTTGGCTGGTGCCTGCTTGCTGGCATGCTGCTGTTTTCGGCGACCGGCTTAACCTGGTCCCAATGGGCGGGCGGCAACGTTGATAAGCTTCGTGCCACCTTTGGCTGGTTGACGCCGCAGGTGAATACTCAGCTACACGGTAGTGAGGCGATGGTGATGGACCCGCATGCGGAGCATCATGCTCATCATCAGGGTATGGTGATGAGTGAGCCGCCGATCGCCGTGGATCGGATTGATGCGATCCTCCAGGTGGCACAACGAGGCGGTATTGATGCAACACATCTCGAAATCCGGCCACCGCGCAGTGTGGATCGCGCCTGGACGGTGACAGAAATCGATCGCCGCTGGCCGACGCAGGTTGATGCGGTGGCTATCGATCCCGGCTCGCTGGCTATTCTCGACTATACCCAGTTTGCCGATTTCCCGCTGATGGCAAAACTCACCCGTTGGGGCGTGGATTTCCACATGGGCGTACTGTTCGGCCTGCCTAACCAACTGCTGCTGATGGCGTTTGGCCTGGCGCTCTGCGTCGCGATTTTCATGGGCTATCGTCTCTGGTGGATCAAACGCCCGGCGCAGTCATCGGTGAGCCCTGTCCAGACGTTGGCGCAAAGCTGGCTGGCGCTGGCTCTCCCTGGCAGGGTTCTCACACTACTGCTGGCGATAGCGTTCGGCCTGGCGTTGCCGGTGATGGGGGCGAGCCTGCTACTGTTTGTGATTATCGACTGGCTACGCTGGCGTAATACGGTGGTTCAGCGGGTGTCGCAGACGGCTGAGTAGCGGCCTCAGTGCCGTTGTGGATCGTAGGGCGAGCACGCAGGTGCTCGCCTTTTTTATCTGTGTAATTTTTTATTTACATTTATTGGGCGATTATTTTGCGATTAAATGGCATCTGTAAACAATAATTTACGGATTTTGGATTGAAATCTTTACTCGTTATGATATTGTGGCTGCACCTCATTGAGGAAACCACTATCGCAAACGAGCCATAACAGGTAATGCCAACATGCAAAAAGACGCGCTGAATAACGTAAATATCGCCGATGAACAGATTCTGATCACCCCGGATCAGTTGAAAGCTGAATTCCCGCTCACCGTTGAGCAGGAAGCGCAAATCGCCCAGTCACGTAAAACGATTTCTGACATTATCGCCGGCCGCGATCCGCGCCTGCTGGTAGTGTGTGGGCCTTGCTCTATTCACGATCCTGAAGCTGCCATCGAATACGCGCGTCGATTTAAAACCCTTGCGGAAGAGGTCAGCGATAGCCTCTACCTGGTTATGCGCGTCTATTTTGAAAAGCCTCGTACTACCGTTGGCTGGAAAGGGCTTATCAACGATCCGCACATGGATGGCTCGTTTGATGTGGAAGGTGGTCTGAAAATTGCGCGTAATTTGTTGGTAGAACTGGTCAGCATGGGGCTGCCGCTGGCAACCGAAGCGCTGGACCCGAACAGCCCACAATACCTGGGCGACCTGTTTAGCTGGTCTGCGATTGGTGCGCGTACTACCGAATCTCAAACCCACCGTGAAATGGCGTCTGGTCTGTCGATGCCGGTTGGTTTCAAAAACGGTACCGATGGTTCACTGGCGACCGCTATCAACGCCATGCGTGCGGCGGCGATGCCACACCGCTTTGTCGGTATCAACCAGGCCGGTCAGGTCTGCCTGCTGCGTACTCAGGGTAACCCGGATGGCCATGTGATCCTGCGCGGCGGTAAAAAACCGAACTACGGCCCGGAAGATGTAGCGCAGTGTGAAAAAGAGATGGAACAAGCAGGACTGCGCGCATCGCTGATGGTAGATTGCAGTCATGGTAATTCCAATAAAGACTACCGCCGTCAGCCTGCGGTGGCGGAATCCGTTGTCGCACAGATCAAGGATGGTAACCGTTCCATTATTGGTCTGATGATTGAGAGCAATATTCACGAAGGTAACCAGTCTTCCGAGCAGCCGCGCTGTGAGATGAAATACGGCGTATCGGTCACCGATGCTTGCATCAGCTGGGAAGCGACGGATGCGCTGCTGCGTGAGCTCGACAAGGATTTGCGTGGCCATCTGGCGGCTCGTCTGGCGTAAGAGGATTGTATGGTTGCTGAACTGACCGCGCTGCGCGATCAAATTGATGAAGTAGATAAAGCGCTGCTGAGCCTGCTGGCTAAGCGCCTGGAACTGGTGGCGGAAGTCGGGGAAGTCAAAAGCAAATATGGCTTACCGATTTATGTCCCGGAGCGTGAAGCTTCTATGCTGGCTTCACGCCGCAAAGAAGCGGCCGCGTTGGGCGTGCCGCCCGATTTGATTGAAGATGTGCTGCGTCGCGTAATGCGTGAATCTTACTCCAGCGAAAACGACAAAGGCTTTAAAACCCTGTGTCCGTCGCTGCGCCCGGTGGTGATCGTGGGTGGCGGTGGCCAGATGGGTCGGCTGTTTGAAAAGATGCTGACGCTGTCAGGCTATCAGGTACGGACGCTGGAGAAAGATGACTGGGCACGCGCGCCAGAGTTGGTCGCTGACGCCGGAATGGTGATTGTCAGCGTCCCTATCCACGTGACCGAGCAAATCATTGAGAAGCTGCCGCCGCTGCCAGCGGATTGTATTCTTGTCGATCTGGCGTCGGTGAAAGCGGGCCCGTTACAGGCCATGCTTTCCGCGCACCAGGGCCCCGTTTTAGGGCTGCACCCGATGTTTGGCCCGGACAGCGGCAGCCTGGCAAAACAGGTGGTGGTGTACTGCGATGGCCGTCAGCCGGAAGCGTACCAGTGGTTCCTCGAACAGATTCAGGTCTGGGGCGCGCGTCTGCATCGCATCAGCGCAGTAGAGCACGACCAGAACATGGCCTTTATCCAGGCGCTGCGCCACTTTGCGACCTTCGCTTACGGACTGCATCTGGCGGAAGAGAACGTCCAGCTAGAGCAACTGCTGGCGCTCTCGTCACCGATTTACCGCCTCGAACTGGCGATGGTTGGGCGACTGTTCGCTCAGGACCCGCAGCTGTATGCTGACATCATTATGTCGTCCGGTAACAACCTGGCGCTGATTAAACGCTACTACCAGCGCTTTGGTGAGGCTATCGGCCTGCTGGAGCAGGGGAACAAGCAGGCGTTTATCGACAGCTTCCGCAAAGTTGAACACTGGTTCGGTGACTACGCGCAGCGCTTCCAGAGTGAGAGCCGCGTCCTGTTACGGCAGGCGAACGACAGTCGACAATAACGAAACTGTATATACTTGAAAGCCAGGGGAAATCCTCTGGCTTTTTTTATGGGATGAACAGAATGGCTGACGCAAACCTGCTGTTTGATTACACCGGCCACCTGCCGGAATGCCCGACCTGGAGCGAAGCGGAACAAGCGCTTTACTGGGCCGATATCATGGAGTGTGAAATTCACCGCTATGCGCTGGCGACCGGTGAGCACCGGGTTTTACAGTTCCCGGAAGAGGTGGGCTGTTTTTCCCTGCGGGAAAACGGTGGCTTTATTGTCGCTCTACGCAGCGCCATCTGGCTTGCCGACAGCCGTGGACTGCTGCAGCATAAAGTTTGCGATAACCCGAGTAACCCTCAGCTGGCACGCTTTAACGACGGCGGTACTGACCGTGATGGGCGCTTTTACGCCGGCACCTTCTGGGGACCGGGTGACTATAACGGCGCGCTGCTGGTGCGGATTGATAATCAGCTGACGCCGAAAGTGGTGCAGTGCGATATTCACGGCGCCAACGGGCTGGCCTTTAGCGAAGATAAACGCTGGATGTATACCTCGGATACGCCAAACGGCGTGATTTATCGTACGCCGCTGGATGAGCATGGCGAGCCGCAAAAGCGTGAGGTGTTTCGTCAGTTTAAAGCGGGAGAAGGCATTCCTGACGGGGCGGCTATCGACGAAGAAGGATGCTACTGGAGCGCGATGTTTGACGGCTGGCGGATTGCACGCTTCTCACCAACGGGTGAACAGCTCGCCGAGTATCGTTTGCCGGTGCGCTGCCCGACGATGGTGTGCTTTGGTGGCGCGGATAGGCGCACGCTGTTTATCACCACCACCCGCGAGAATATGTCGGCGGAGGAGGTGGCGCAGTATCCGCTTTCCGGCGCCATCTTCACCCTGCCGGTAGAGGTAGCAGGGATGAAGAAGCTGCCGTTTATTGAACGTTAAACCGGGTCGACGGGGACCACGTTTTCGCTTGGGTAGCAGCCCAGCACTTTCATGGAACGGGTGATCCCAGAGAGTTCTTTCAGCGCCTTTTGCATCGGCAGGGATTCCAGGTTGGCCTGGATGTCGAGATAAAACATCTCTTCCCACGGGTTGCCATGAATAGGACGTGATTCGAGCTTGGTCATGATCAGGTTGTGGTTGCGCAGGACCAGCAGCGCTTCAACCAGCGCACCGGCCTGTTGTCCGGTCGCGATAAGCAGGGTCGTTTTCGCTGGAACCTGATCGGAGACGTTCACCGATTTGCGTGCCAGCACCAGGAAGCGGGTAATGTTCTGCGTCTGGTTAGCCTGGCAATGCTCCAGTACCTGCAGGCCGTACAGCTTGCCACCGGCTTCACTGCCCAGCGCGGCAACGGTCGGGGAGTTGGCCTGCGCCACTTTTTCCATCGCCGCCGAGGTGCTCTCGGTGTACACAATTTTCCACTGCGGGTAGTGGCTCAGGAACTGGCTGCACTGCTGGAACGGCTGTGGGTGGCTGTAGACCGTCTCGATGGTTTCAAGCGTCGTCGTACCGTTCACCAGCACGCAGTGGTCGATAGGCACCGTCATCTCGCCCACAATCGACAGGCTGGTGTGCTGCAACAGATCGTAGACATCGTTAATCCCGCCGGAGCTGGTATTTTCAATCGGCACGACGGCGTAGTCGGCCTGACCGGTCTCGACCTGATTAAAGATATCGGCGAACTTCAGGCAGCCGCTTTCGATGAACTGTTCAAAGTGGCGAGCGGCGTACTGACGTGCCGCCAGATGGGAGTACGACCCTTTTGGTCCCAGAAACGCGATGCGCGCTGAGTGCGGGTTAATCTGGTTTAAATGCTGTTGCAGCAGGGTTTGCTGGGTGAGTACCGAATCTTCAATGATGAGCTGGAACAGTCGCGTGATGTAGTGCGCATCAAGCTGGTGGGTTTTGCCGATGGTGATAAGACGCTCCAGCAGGTCACGCTCGCGGTCGATGTCGCGCACCGGGCGATGGGAGGCCAGCTTGGCTTTGCCAACTTCCACGGCGAGGCCGCGGCGTTCTGCCAGCAGGCTGACCAGTTTTTCATCGAGGGCGCTTATCTTATCGCGTATTGCCAGTAACGGGTTTTCCGAAGTCATCATGTTTGCCTTTCTTGTTATCAATAAAAAAGGCCTCCCGGGTGGGAGGCCTTATTGTTCGTCTTCGCATTCTTTATCACACGACGAAACGCCTCCCAATCAGGGGAAGGTAAAAAAGAATGCGAAGAAAAGCGGTAGTCGTATCACAGCAGGTTAATTCCTTAGTGTGGTGAGGTTTTACAGTACCCGCTCTGTTTTCGTTCTGTCAATAAAAAACGCGCCCGAAGGCGCGTTGGCGATACACATTAAAGTACAAAGTTCAGTTTACTCTTCTTCAACTTCTTCTACGAAGCTTGCGTCTTTCACCGATGTGGTGGCGCGACGGGCTTCCCCTTTGTGTTGCACCTTATTGAGCTGCCGTTCCAGCTTGTTGATCAATTCGTTAATGGCGGTGTACATATCTTCATGTTTAGCGCTGGCGACCAGATGCCCGTTCGGGGTATTCATCGTGGCGTCCGCTACAAATCCCTGTGGCTCTTTGGACAGGATGATATGTGGGTTGATTAAGTGGGTTTGCCATTTTTCCAATTTTGAGAGACGGTCTGCGACATGCTGGCGAATAGCCGGAGTAATTTCCATTTGTTTACTGGTAATGTTCATTGTCATAAATTTTACCTCTTGTCTTTCCGTCTTGGTGATTCCAGCATACCTCGGATTTGGTTAAAATGTGTGATTAAGATCACATTATTTTGTCACTTTTTGTCAGTGCATTCATTTTGTGAGTCAGGACAGGAAGAAGTGATTTTTTACTTGTCGGTTCGGGAAAATGCAGCCATATTTGATAGGATGACCTGGAGCTAAACCGCTTCAGCAATGACGTAAAACGAATAAAAAAACGGCAGCCTCAGGGCTGCCGTTTTGCTTGATAGGATTGTCCGAATCAGGACTGAGTGTTTTTGCTGTTGGCCGCAATGATTTTTGCGACTTTGTCAGCCTGCGCGGTCATCTGCATTTCACGATAGGCGTTTTCCATCTTCGGAAGCGCATCGCGGGTGGCCTGAGTGTCCGGGTAGTTACGCATCATGTTTTCAGTGCGGTTAACCACGGCTACCCATGCACCACGTGCAGTGTAGTAATCAACAACGGAAAGTTCATATTTCGCCAGACGATCTTTCAGGAAGACCAGACGCTTGTTGGCATCGGTGACGTACTGACTGTTCGGGTAGCCGCGCACCAGCTTCGAGAAGTCATTGAATGCGTCACGCGCGTGCTGCGGATCGCGGTCGGAACGATCGACGCCGAAGAAGCCCTGCAGCGCGCTATCATCCAGCGCCATATTCGTCAGACCACGCATGTACATCACGTAGTCGATGTTCGGATGGGTTGGATTCAGACGGATGAAACGGTCAATTGCGGCCTGGGCCAGCGGCAGATCGGCATTTTTATAGTATGCGTAGATCAGATCCAGCTGAACCTGCTGAGAATATGGTCCAAACGGATAGCGGTTATCCAACGCTTCCAGTTGCGTTATTGCCTGTTTCCAGTTACCGTCCTGCAGCTTTTGCTGAGCAGTTGCGTAGATTTCATTAGGCGGATTATCAGGAACTTCGTCCTTTGAACCAGAGCACCCCGCCAAAGCCAGGCTCAACGTGGCCGCTGCCACCAGATATTTCATGCGCGTCATGACGTTTTGACTTTCCTCAAAATGTTTATACGGGATATTCATAGTTCCTGTTCCCGATTAAGACCAGCTACAATAGCACACTATATTAAACGGCGAAGCCGTAAAAACCCAACGTTAACGAAGAAGCTGTATATGGCACAACGAGTACAACTCACCGCAACGGTGTCCGAGTCACAACTTGGACAACGCTTAGATCAGGCTTTGGCCGAAATGTTCCCTGATTATTCGCGTTCGCGCATAAAAGAATGGATCCTCGACCAACGCGTACAGGTAAATGGCAAAGTTTCAGACAAGCCAAAAGAGAAAGTCATGGGCGGCGAAACCGTCTCTATTGACGCCGAAATTGACGAAGAGATCCGCTTTGAAGCGCAGGATATCCCACTCGATATCGTTTATGAAGATGACGACATCATGGTCATCAACAAACCACGTGACCTCGTGGTGCACCCTGGCGCTGGTAACCCGGACGGCACGGTACTGAACGCGCTGCTGCACTACTATCCGCCGATTGCCGATGTACCGCGTGCGGGCATCGTACACCGTCTGGATAAAGACACGACCGGTTTGATGGTGGTGGCGAAAACCGTTCCGGCGCAAACGCGTCTGGTGGAATCGCTGCAGCTGCGTGAGATCACCCGCGAGTACGAAGCGGTCGCGATTGGCCACATGACCGCAGGCGGTAGCGTTGAAGAACCGATCAGCCGTCACCCGACCAAGCGTACGCACATGGCGGTACACCCGATGGGTAAACCGGCGGTAACGCACTATCGCATTATGGAACACTTCCGTGTGCACACGCGTCTGCGGCTACGTCTGGAAACCGGACGTACGCACCAGATCCGCGTGCACATGGCGCATATCACCCATCCGCTGGTGGGCGATCAGGTCTATGGTGGACGCCCGCGTCCGCCGAAAGGCGCATCGGATGAGTTCATTTCCGTACTGCGTAAGTTTGACCGTCAGGCGCTTCACGCGACCATGCTGCGTCTCTATCACCCGATTTCGGGGATTGAAATGGAATGGCATGCGCCAATCCCGCAGGATATGGTTGATCTGATTGCGGTGATGCGCGACGACTTTGAAGAACATAAGGATGACGTAGACTGGCTATGACCAAAATCATTGTCCCGGAGTGGCCGCTGCCAGCAAGCGTAGCGGCCTGCAGTTCAACGCGCGTGGGCGGGGTTAGCGAAGGGGCGTGGGATTCTCTGAATCTCGGCGCCCACTGTGGCGATAACCTGGAGCACGTAGAAGAGAACCGTAAGCGTATGTTCGCGGCAGGTAAACTGCCGTCGAAACCGGTGTGGCTTGAGCAGGTGCACGGTAAAGAGGTTCTGCATCTGACCGGTGAACCTTATGCCTCTAAGCGCGCCGATGCTTCCTATAGCAATACGCCCGGGACCGTGTGTGCGGTGATGACAGCCGATTGTCTGCCGGTGCTTTTCTGTAATAAAGCTGGAACCGAAGTCGCCGCAGCGCATGCCGGATGGCGCGGGCTGTGCGACGGCGTGCTGGAAGAGACCGTTGCCTGCTTCAAAGATAGCCCAGAGAACATTATTGCCTGGCTTGGCCCGGCGATTGGGCCGCTGGCTTTCGAAGTCGGCCCGGAAGTGCGTGAAGCGTTTATGGCGAAAGATGCCAATGCGGTTAGCGCCTTCCGTCCTGCCGGCGAAAAATACTATGCTGATATCTACCAGCTGGCGCGTCAGCGCTTGGGGAATATCGGCGTAACCGCACTCTTTGGCGGTGACCGCTGTACCTTCAGCGAAAAAGATGATTTCTTCTCTTACCGCCGTGACCGTACTACGGGTCGTATGGCAAGTTTCATCTGGCTGATATAACCTATAGAATCAAGACGATCCAGAAGGCAGACATTTTTTTCTCATTGACCAGGTCATTTAACCTTGAATAATTGAGGGATGACCTCATTTAATCTCCTGTAGCAAATTTGACCTAGTATGGGAGGAGTCATGCGTCTGGATCGTCTTACCAATAAATTCCAGCTTGCTCTTGCCGATGCCCAGTCGCTCGCACTGGGGCACGACAACCAATTTATCGAACCTCTTCATTTAATGAGCGCCTTGCTGAATCAGGAAGGGGGCTCGGTACGTCCTTTATTAACCTCTGCTGGCATTAATGCTGGCCAGTTGCGTACCGCTATCGATCAGGCATTGAGCCGTTTACCTCAGGTGGAAGGCACCGGTGGAGACGTGCAGCCGTCTCAGGATCTGATGCGCGTGTTGAATCTTTGCGACAAGCTGGCGCAAAAACGTAACGACAACTTTATTTCGTCAGAGCTGTTCGTTCTGGCGGCGCTTGAGTCACGTGGCACTCTGACCGACCTGCTGAAATCAGCGGGGGCGACAACGGCCAATATTACTCAGGCTATTGAACAGATGCGCGGGGGTGAAAGCGTGAATGACCAGGGTGCCGAAGACCAACGTCAGGCATTGAAAAAATACACGGTCGATCTGACCGAGCGCGCCGAGCAGGGCAAACTTGACCCGGTTATCGGCCGTGATGAAGAAATTCGCCGTACCATCCAGGTACTGCAGCGTCGTACGAAAAACAACCCGGTGTTAATCGGTGAACCGGGCGTCGGTAAAACGGCCATTGTTGAAGGGCTGGCACAGCGCATTATTAACGGTGAAGTTCCGGAAGGCTTAAAAGGCCGCCGTGTACTGGCGCTGGATATGGGCGCGCTGGTGGCCGGGGCGAAATACCGCGGTGAGTTTGAAGAGCGTCTGAAAGGCGTACTGAACGACCTGGCGAAACAGGAAGGCAATGTCATCCTGTTTATCGATGAGCTGCATACCATGGTCGGGGCGGGTAAAGCCGACGGCGCGATGGATGCTGGCAACATGCTAAAACCGGCGCTGGCGCGTGGGGAACTCCACTGCGTAGGCGCAACGACGCTGGATGAATATCGCCAGTACATCGAAAAAGATGCGGCGCTGGAACGTCGATTCCAGAAAGTGTTTGTCGCTGAGCCTTCGGTGGAAGACACCATCGCGATTCTGCGTGGTTTGAAAGAACGTTATGAACTGCACCACCACGTGCAGATTACTGACCCAGCAATTGTGGCGGCAGCAACGCTGTCTCACCGCTATATCGCCGACCGTCAGTTGCCGGATAAAGCTATCGACCTTATCGATGAAGCGGCGTCCAGTATTCGTATGCAGATTGACTCGAAGCCGGAAGAGCTCGACCGACTCGACCGCCGTATCATTCAGCTGAAGCTGGAACAGCAGGCACTAATGAAAGAGTCTGATGAGGCGAGTAAGAAACGTCTCGACATGCTGAACGATGAGCTGAGCGATAAAGAGCGTCAGTACTCTGAGTTAGAAGAAGAGTGGAAAGCGGAAAAAGCCTCCCTCTCCGGTACGCAGACGATTAAGGCTGAACTGGAGCAGGCGAAAATTGCCATCGAGCAGGCGCGTCGCGTCGGCGATCTGGCGCGGATGTCCGAGCTGCAGTACGGCAAAATTCCAGAGCTGGAAAAACAGCTGGAAGCGGCAACGCAGTCTGAGGGTAAAACCATGCGCCTGTTACGTAATAAAGTGACGGATGCAGAGATTGCCGAAGTGCTGGCACGCTGGACTGGTATCCCGGTTGCCCGCATGCTGGAAGGCGAACGTGAGAAACTGCTGCGTATGGAGCAGGATCTGCACAGCCGCGTGATTGGGCAGAACGAAGCGGTTGAAGCGGTATCGAATGCGATTCGCCGTAGCCGTGCCGGGCTGTCCGATCCTAACCGTCCGATTGGTTCATTCCTGTTCCTGGGGCCAACCGGGGTAGGTAAAACCGAACTGTGTAAAGCGCTGGCTAACTTTATGTTCGACAGCGACGACGCCATGGTGCGTATCGACATGTCCGAGTTTATGGAGAAACACTCCGTGTCTCGTCTGGTCGGTGCGCCTCCGGGATATGTTGGTTATGAAGAGGGCGGTTATCTGACGGAAGCGGTTCGTCGTCGTCCTTATTCTGTCATCCTGCTGGATGAAGTCGAGAAGGCGCATCCGGATGTGTTCAACATTCTGCTGCAGGTTCTGGACGACGGTCGTCTGACCGACGGGCAGGGGAGAACGGTCGACTTCCGTAACACGGTGGTCATCATGACCTCTAACCTCGGTTCCGACCTGATTCAGGAACGTTTCGGCGAACTGGACTACGGGCATATGAAAGATCTGGTACTGGGCGTGGTCAGCCACAGCTTCCGTCCAGAGTTCATCAACCGTATAGATGAAGTGGTTGTCTTCCATCCGTTGGGTGAAAAACATATTGCGTCGATTGCCCAGATTCAGCTGCAGCGTCTGTACCAGCGTCTGGAAGAGCGTGGCTACGAAACGCAGATGTCTGATGAAGCGCTGCAGTTGCTGAGTCAGAATGGTTACGATCCGGTATATGGTGCACGTCCGTTGAAACGAGCTATCCAGCAGCAGATCGAAAACCCGCTGGCCCAGCAGATTCTGTCCGGCGAGCTGATTCCTGGCAAAGTTATCCGCCTGGAAGTCAAAGACGATCAGATTGTGGCAGTGCAGTAAGTCACAAAAAGAAGAAAACGAGCCCTTCGGGGCTCGTTTTTGTTTAAAAACCAGGCAAAAATAAGAGGGTTGAATGAAAAATAAGCGAACGATAAGTTTTTTATAATTTATGCTTGCGACTTCTCAGTATCTCCCTATAATGCGCCTCCACTGACACGGAACAACGGCAAACAAGCCGCCGGGTTAGCGAGGTTCTCCTGAGAATCTCGAGAGACGAAAGCGAAAATAAACGCTTGACTCTCAAGCGGGAAAGCGTAATATGAACATCCCGCGCCGCTGACAAAGCGAAGCGGCACTGCTCTTTAACAATTTATCAGACAATCTGTGTGGGCACTCGAAGATACGGATTCTTAACGTCGCAAGACGATAAATGAATACTCAAGTCTCTGAGTGAACACGTAATTCATTACAAAGTTTAATTCACGAGCATCAAACTTAAATTGAAGAGTTTGATCATGGCTCAGATTGAACGCTGGCGGCAGGCCTAACACATGCAAGTCGAACGGTAGCACAGAGAGCTTGCTCT
>NZ_VDAG01000004.1:0-2616 GCF_019584505.1 Kluyvera sp. EC_51
AGACCGCCTGCGTGCGCTTTACGCCCAGTAATTCCGATTAACGCTTGCACCCTCCGTATTACCGCGGCTGCTGGCACGGAGTTAGCCGGTGCTTCTTCTGCGAGTAACGTCAATCGCTAAGGTTATTAACCTTAACGCCTTCCTCCTCGCTGAAAGTACTTTACAACCCGAAGGCCTTCTTCATACACGCGGCATGGCTGCATCAGGCTTGCGCCCATTGTGCAATATTCCTTCACGAGGCGCTACCTAAATAGCTTTCGGGGAGAACCAGCTATCTCCCGGTTTGATTGGCCTTTCACCCCCAGCCACAAGTCATCCGCTAATTTTTCAACATTAGTCGGTTCGGTCCTCCAGTTAGTGTTACCCAACCTTCAACCTGCCCATGGCTAGATCACCGGGTTTCGGGTCTATACCCTGCAACTTAACGCCCAGTTAAGACTCGGTTTCCCTGCGGCTCCCCTATACGGTTAACCTTGCTACAGAATATAAGTCGCTGACCCATTATACAAAAGGTACGCAGTCACACCCCGAAGGATGCTCCCACTGCTTGTACGTACACGGTTTCAGGTTCTTTTTCACTCCCCTCGCCGGGGTTCTTTTCGCCTTTCCCTCACGGTACTGGTTCACTATCGGTCAGTCAGGAGTATTTAGCCTTGGAGGATGGTCCCCCCATATTCAGACAGGATACCACGTGTCCCGCCCTACTCATCGAGCTCACAACACATGCAATTTTGTGTACGGGGCTATCACCCTGTATCGCCGGCCTTTCCATACCGTTCCACTATCACACATGCTGATTCAGGCTCTGGGCTGCTCCCCGTTCGCTCGCCGCTACTGGGGGAATCTCGGTTGATTTCTTTTCCTCGGGGTACTTAGATGTTTCAGTTCCCCCGGTTCGCTTCATTACGCTATGTATTCACGTAATGATAGTGTGTCGAAACACACTGGGTTTCCCCATTCGGAAATCGTCGGTTATAACGGTTCATATCACCTTACCGACGCTTATCGCAGATTAGCACGTCCTTCATCGCCTCTGACTGCCAGGGCATCCACCGTGTACGCTTAGTCGCTTAACCTCACAACCCGAAGATGTTTCTTACGATTCATCATCGTGCTGCAAAAATTTGAGAGACTCAAACACACCTCAGTCTGTTCTTATTACGGAGAACAGAGTTCAGTGTGCTGTTTCAATTTTCAGCTTGATCCAGATTTTTAAAGAGCAAAACTTCGCAGTGAACCTTTTCAGGTACACTCTGAAGTTTTCTTGGGTTTGTTGCAGTAAAGGATGGTGGAGCTATGCGGGATCGAACCGCAGACCTCCTGCGTGCAAGGCAGGCGCTCTCCCAGCTGAGCTATAACCCCATCGCAAAATGCTAATCTCTGTACCGACAATTCTTGCGAATTTGGTAGGCCTGAGTGGACTTGAACCACCGACCTCACCCTTATCAGGGGTGCGCTCTAACCACCTGAGCTACAAGCCTGCAGAGATTTTTACTGCTAATTTTCATCAGACAATCTGTGTGAGCACTTCAAAGAACGTTTCTTTAAGGTAAGGAGGTGATCCAACCGCAGGTTCCCCTACGGTTACCTTGTTACGACTTCACCCCAGTCATGAATCACAAAGTGGTAAGCGCCCTCCCGAAGGTTAAGCTACCTACTTCTTTTGCAACCCACTCCCATGGTGTGACGGGCGGTGTGTACAAGGCCCGGGAACGTATTCACCGTAGCATTCTGATCTACGATTACTAGCGATTCCGACTTCATGGAGTCGAGTTGCAGACTCCAATCCGGACTACGACATACTTTATGAGGTCCGCTTGCTCTCGCGAGGTCGCTTCTCTTTGTATATGCCATTGTAGCACGTGTGTAGCCCTACTCGTAAGGGCCATGATGACTTGACGTCATCCCCACCTTCCTCCAGTTTATCACTGGCAGTCTCCTTTGAGTTCCCGGCCGAACCGCTGGCAACAAAGGATAAGGGTTGCGCTCGTTGCGGGACTTAACCCAACATTTCACAACACGAGCTGACGACAGCCATGCAGCACCTGTCTCAGAGTTCCCGAAGGCACCAAAGCATCTCTGCTAAGTTCTCTGGATGTCAAGAGTAGGTAAGGTTCTTCGCGTTGCATCGAATTAAACCACATGCTCCACCGCTTGTGCGGGCCCCCGTCAATTCATTTGAGTTTTAACCTTGCGGCCGTACTCCCCAGGCGGTCTATTTAACGCGTTAGCTCCGAAAGCCACTCCTCAAGGGAACAACCTTCAAATAGACATCGTTTACGGCGTGGACTACCAGGGTATCTAATCCTGTTTGCTCCCCACGCTTTCGCACCTGAGCGTCAGTCTTTGTCCAGGGGGCCGCCTTCGCCACCGGTATTCCTCCAGATCTCTACGCATTTCACCGCTACACCTGGAATTCTACCCCCCTCTACAAGACTCTAGCCTGCCAGTTTCGAATGCAGTTCCCAGGTTGAGCCCGGGGATTTCACATCCGACTTGACAGACCGCCTGCGTGCGCTTTACGCCCAGTAATTCCGATTAACGCTTGCACCCTCCGTATTACCGCGGCTGCTGGCACGGAGTTAGCCGGTGCTTCTTCTGCGAGTAACGTCAATC
>NZ_VDAG01000004.1:2716-3082 GCF_019584505.1 Kluyvera sp. EC_51
CTAAGGTTATTAACCTTAACGCCTTCCTCCTCGCTGAAAGTACTTTACAACCCGAAGGCCTTCTTCATACACGCGGCATGGCTGCATCAGGCTTGCGCCCATTGTGCAATATTCCCCACTGCTGCCTCCCGTAGGACGCCCAGTAATTCCGATTAACGCTTGCACCCTCCGTATTACCGCGGCTGCTGGCACGGAGTTAGCCGGTGCTTCTTCTGCGAGTAACGTCAATCACTAAGGTTATTAACCTTAATGCCTTCCTCCTCGCTGAAAGTACTTTACAACCCGAAGGCCTTCTTCATACACGCGGCATGGCTGCATCAGGCTTGCGCCCATTGTGCAATATTCCCCACTGCTGCCTCCCGTAGG
>NZ_VDAG01000038.1:0-54397 GCF_019584505.1 Kluyvera sp. EC_51
CTGGCACGGCTGGGACGGAAGTCGCTGTCGTTCTCAAAATCGGTGGAGCTGCATGACAAAGTCATCGGGCATTATCTGAACATAAAACACTATCAATAAGTTGGAGTCATTACCGCATCAAGAATAAGCAGTACGTCCAGATTGATTCGCATAATGGGAAAATATCCTGAAAATTAAACCACTACGTTGTAACGAATAGTGAAAAACAAAGCCAGTGAATAAATTAGATATAAGCATCGCATTTTTTTGATGCTGATTTATTACCGTCACAAGATGGTAAGTTTTCTTTAATAACTCGTTAGAAATTTCCCGCTATACTCAACAAGCTTTCTGATTCAGGATCCTGCTGCTGACGGCAGTTTAAGACCGTTGCCTTTTAACTTATTGATTAAGAAGGTGTGTTATGTCTATCCGGGAACTGATTGACCCTAAGAACTCTGCGCTTATTTTTATTGACCATCAGCCACAAATGTCATTTGGCGTGGCGAATATTGATCGCCAGACATTAAAAAATAATACCGTAGCGTTAGCGAAAGCCGGGAAAATATTTAATGTTCCGGTCATTTATACCTCCGTCGAAACGAAAAGTTTTAGCGGTTATATCTGGCCAGAATTACTCGCTGTTCATCCTGACGTTAAGCCTATCGAACGTACCTCAATGAACTCCTGGGAAGACGCAGCTTTTGTGAAAGCGGTGGAAGCGACCGGACGTAAAAAACTGATTATCTCCGCGCTGTGGACCGAAGTCTGCCTGACCTTCCCGGCGCTGATGGCGCTGGAAGCGGGCTATGAGGTTTACGTGGTGACCGATACCTCTGGCGGCACCTCCGTGGATGCCCACGAACGTTCAATCGATCGCATGGTGCAGGCCGGTGCGGTGCCGGTGACCTGGCAGCAGGTGCTGCTGGAGTACCAGCGTGACTGGTCGCGTAAAGAGACCTACGACGCGGTGATGGATCTGGTGCGTGAACACAGCGGCGCCTATGGGATGGGCGTGGATTACGCCTACACCATGGTGCATGGCGCGCCTGAGCGCAAAGCTTAAGGCCTGAGATCCGGTGGGGTGATGACCCCGCCGGTTTGCAAGCGCAAGGAACCTATCGTCATGACGCAAAAGCATGTCACGCTGGTCATTACCCACGCTATTCGCCCCGAACACGTTGCGCAGTATGAAGCCTGGCTGGGCGAGATTATGCCTATCGCCGCTAACTATCCGGGCCATCTGGGGGCCAACGTTATTCGCCCGGTCGATGGGCAAACGGCCTGGAATATCATCATCCGCTTCGACACCATCGAACACCTTTATGGCTGGACCCAGTCTGACGTGCGGCGCAAGCTGGTTGAGGAGATTGCCCCGGTGCTCGGAGAGGGCGACCGTACCGAAGTGCGCACTGAAGCCGCCTTCTGGTTTACCCCGCCCGCCGCCAACGTCCGTCAGCCGAAGCGCTGGAAACAGTTTCTGATAACGCTGCTGGTGATTTTCCCCAGTACCAACCTGGTGCCCGCGATTACCGGCATGCTGCTGCCGTCGTTAAAGGGAACCCTGTCGCTGCATTTTATCAATGATGCCTGTGTGGTCGCGCTGGTGGTCTGGTTCTGGATGCCCATCGTGACCCGCCTGTTTGCCGGTTGGCTGAAAAAAGCCTGAACCGACGCGAGGAGAACGCTATGTCACAAACCGCTACCCTGATTTTAACCCAGGGGCAGATTCACACGCTTGACCCGCAACAGCCGCTCGTGGACGCGGTGGCCATTGCCGGCGGCAAAATTCTGGCCGTCGGCAGCGACGCGCAGATGATGTCCTGGGCGGGCGAAGGCACGCAGATTGTCGACCTGCATGGTCACACGGTGATCCCTGGCCTTAACGACTCGCACCTGCACCTGATTCGCGGTGGGCTGAACTACAACCTGGAGCTGCGCTGGGAAGGCGTACCGTCGCTGGCGGATGCACTACGCATGCTCAAAGAGCAGGCCGACCGTACGCCGTCGCCGCAGTGGGTGCGCGTGGTGGGCGGCTGGAGCGAGTTCCAGTTTGCCGAACGCCGGATGCCAACGCTGCAGGAGCTTAACGACGCCGCGCCAGATACGCCGGTATTTGTGCTGCACCTCTACGATCGCGCGCTGCTCAACCGCGCCGCGCTGAAGGCGGTGGGCTACACCAAAGATACGCCAGCCCCTGCGGGCGGCGAGATTGTTCGCGACAACAACGGCAACCCGACCGGGATGCTGATTGCCAAACCTAACGCCATGATCCTCTATGCGACGCTGGCCAAAGGGCCGAAGCTGCCGCTGGAGATGCAGGTCAACTCCACCCGTCAGTTTATGCGCGAGCTTAACCGGCTGGGGCTGACCAGCGCCATTGATGCGGGCGGCGGCTTCCAGAACTACCCGGAAGATTACGAAATTATTGAGCAGCTGCACGCCAATAAGCAGATGACTATCCGCATCGCCTATAACCTGTTTACCCAGCGTCCGAAGCAGGAGGTCGAGGATTTCGAACGCTGGACGGATATGCTGAAACCGGGGCAGGGCACCGACTTCTACCGTGCCAACGGCGCGGGCGAGATGCTGGTCTTCTCGGCGGCCGACTTTGAAGATTTCCTGCAGCCGCGTCCGGATCTGCCACCGGGGATGGAAGATGAGCTTGAACGCGTCGTCCGTCACCTGGTCGAACATCGCTGGCCGTTCCGTCTGCACGCCACTTACGATGAATCAATCAGCCGCATGCTGGACGTGTTCGAGAAGGTTAACCGTGATATTCCGTTTAATGGCCTTCATTGGTTCTTTGACCACGCAGAGACCATCACCGAGCGCAATATTGAGCGTGTGAAGGCGCTGGGCGGCGGGATTGCGGTGCAGCACCGTATGGCCTTCCAGGGGGAATACTTTGTCGATCGCTACGGCAAAGACGCGGTGAAACACACGCCGCCGGTGGCAAAAATGCTGGAGATGGGCGTTCCTGTTGGCCTGGGGACGGACGCCACCCGCGTGGCAAGCTACAACCCGTGGACGGCACTGTACTGGCTGGTTTCCGGGCGTACCGTCGGCGGTATGGCGATGTATGACGATGAAAACCGTCTGCCGCGCGATGTCGCGCTGGAACTGTGGACGGCAGGCAGCGCTTGGTTCTCCAGCGAGCAGGGCAAAAAAGGCCGTATTGCCGCCGGGCAACTGGCGGATCTGGTGGCGTTGTCGAAGGACTACTTCAGCGTGCCGGAAGAAGAGATCAAAGGCATTGAGTCGGTGATGACGATTGTCGATGGCCGCGTGGTCTACGCTGCTGGGCACTTCACGCCGATCGCCCCGCCGTCGATTCCGGTGGTGCCAGATTGGTCGCCAGTGGTGAAAGTACCGGGCCACTATCGCTCCGCGCCTCCGGGTTCTGAGCATATCGGCGCGGTGGTTCAGATGCACCAGTGCTGCGGCAGCTGCGGCGTACACGGGCATCAGCATGACATTGCGCGTCAGTCTGGTATTCCGGTATCTGACGATCGTGCCTTCTGGGGGGCGCTTGGCTGTTCTTGCTTCTCGTTCTAAAACGGCACCGCTGACGCCGGGGAAACAAAAAAGGCTCGCACAATGCGAGCCTTTTTTTGACGAAACGTCAGCCGATTACAGGCTAGAAACGTTCTCGCTCAGGTACTTAGCAACGCCGTCTGGAGACGCGTTCATGCCTTCTTTCCCTTTTTCCCACTGCGCCGGGCACACTTCGCCGTGCTGCTCGTGGAACTGCAGCGCATCTACCATACGCAGCATTTCGTCGATGTTACGGCCCAGCGGCAGGTCGTTAACCACCTGGTGGCGAACCACGCCGTTAGCGTCGATCAGGAAGGAGCCGCGCAGTGCAACGCCTTCGTCTGGATGTTCGATGCCGTAAGCTTTCTGAATTTCACGCTTAACGTCGGCAACCATTGCGTATTTCACTGCACCGATGCCGCCTTTGTCGACAGGGGTGTTACGCCATGCGTTGTGAACGAATTCGGAGTCAAAAGAGACGCCAACCACTTCAACGCCGCGCTTCTGGAACTCTTCGTAACGTTTGTCGAAGGCAATCAGCTCGGACGGGCAGACGAAGGTGAAGTCCATCGGCCAGAAGAACAGAACGGTGGCTTTACCCTGGGTGTGCTGTTTGAAATTGAATTTCTCAACGATTTCACCGTTGCCCAGTACCGCTGCTGCGGTGAAGTCAGGCGCTTGACGAGTAACCAGAACCATGGGTTCTCCTTTGAATTTATAAGGTTAATGGAACGCAACGCGGGCCAGTATAGGGAGGGTAAGCGGGGAACACAAAAAGACTATGACGATTAATAAGATAGGATTCACCTATCAATTGTTATTTTACCGAAGGAATAAGCATAGCCGTTCCGTGGCCCGATGCAAGCCCTACAGCGCTTTGTTTTTCGCCTGCGCCATCATCTGCGGATAGAACTGCCAGAAACGCGTTTCCAGCGCATCATAGTGCGCGTCGAGGTCATGCCATGAATCGCGCAGCGCATCGAGCTTAGGGCGACGGCTGGCCATCCCGTTCAGCACCCGCTGGATAAAGTCCATCTCACCGTAGCGCTCTAGCCAGCGTTCAGACCACAGGTGCTCGTTCAGCGCCAGAAAGCGTTCTGGCGCGTCCGGAAGGATCGTGGTGACTTCGGCACGGGCGTAGCGGGTGAACTCGGGCAGGGCTATCTCTGGCGAGATTTGTGCCCAGTGGCGCGAAAGGAAGTGGTCCCACATGACGTCGAGGGTAATCGGTGCGACGCGGCGCGTTTCGGGACGGAACCATTCGCGCGCTTCTTTTACCTGCGGCAAATTATCGGTCATCACGTCAATGCGGCGATGCATATAGATGCCGTCAACGATGTCGGCCGGGTAATCCTGCTGCGGGTTACCGCGAACAAAATCTGCCAGCAGGTTTCCCGATAGCGAGCTATTGGCCAGGTGCGCGAGATGCAGGTGAGCGAGAAAATTCATTGTTAAACGTTTATCCAGAGGGGTAAGGGTTGCAGGGATGTCTCCCCGGCACTAGACTACCCGCCTCATTATTAAGCCCAGAGTCACAGTCATGCGCGTTGCCGATTTCTCCTTTGAACTACCCGAATCCCTGATTGCCCACTATCCACAAGCCGAGCGTAGCAGCTGTCGCTTGCTCTCTCTGGACGGGCCGACGGGCGCGCTGACGCACGGTACTTTCACCGATTTGCTCGACAAGCTCAACCCTGGCGATCTGCTGGTTTTTAACAATACCCGCGTGATCCCGGCGCGCCTGTTTGGCCGTAAAGCCAGCGGCGGCAAGATTGAAGTACTGGTCGAGCGTATGCTGGATGATAAACGTATTCTGGCACATATTCGCGCCTCTAAGGCGCCGAAGCCGGGTGCGGAACTGCTGCTGGGCGATGATGAAAGCATTAAGGCAACGATGGTTGCGCGTCATGATGCGCTGTTTGAAGTCGAGTTCGACGACGAGCGCAGCGTGCTGGATATTCTGAACGCTATCGGCCACATGCCGCTGCCGCCGTATATCGACCGTCCGGACGAAGACGCTGACCGCGAGCTGTATCAGACCGTGTATAGCGAAAAACCAGGTGCCGTTGCGGCACCGACCGCGGGCCTGCACTTCGACGAACCGCTGCTGGCGAAGCTTCGTGAAAAGGGCATCGAGATGGCGTTTGTCACCCTGCACGTGGGCGCAGGTACTTTCCAGCCGGTGCGCGTCGACAGCATTGAAGACCACATCATGCACTCCGAATACGCGGAAGTGCCGCAGGACGTGGTTGATGCGGTACTGGCGGCGAAAGCGCGCGGCAACCGCGTGATTGCCGTTGGCACCACCTCCGTTCGCTCGCTGGAAAGCGCAGCGCAGGCGGCAAAAGATGAGCTGATTGCACCGTTCTTCGGCGACACGCAAATCTTTATTTTCCCAGGCTACCAATACCAGGTGATTGATGCACTGGTGACCAACTTCCACTTGCCAGAATCGACGCTGATTATGCTGGTGTCCGCTTTTGCCGGTTATCAGCACACCATGAACGCCTATAAGGCTGCTGTAGAACAAAAATATCGCTTTTTTAGTTACGGTGATGCCATGTTTATCACGTACAATCCGCAGGCTATTTTTGAGCGTGTCGGGGAGTAAGTTCCCGGCATGAGAATTTAACGTCGGACTGTTTTTCTGACGCAGGAGTAAAGATGAAATTTGAACTGGATACCACAGACGGTCGCGCCCGCCGCGGCCGCCTGGTTTTTGATCGTGGCGTAGTTGAAACGCCTGCCTTTATGCCGGTGGGTACCTACGGCACCGTTAAGGGCATGACGCCGGAAGAAGTAGAAGCGACCGGCGCGCAAATCATTCTTGGCAACACCTTCCACCTGTGGCTGCGCCCGGGCCAGGAAATCATGAAGCTGCACGGTGACCTGCACGATTTCATGCAGTGGAAAGGACCAATCCTGACCGATTCCGGCGGCTTCCAGGTCTTCAGCCTGGGCGATATCCGTAAAATCACCGAGCAGGGCGTGCACTTCCGCAACCCTATCAACGGCGACCCGATCTTCCTCGATCCGGAAAAATCGATGGAAATTCAGTACGATCTCGGTTCCGATATCGTGATGATTTTCGATGAATGTACGCCGTACCCGGCGGATTGGGACTACGCCAAGCGCTCGATGGAAATGTCTCTGCGCTGGGCTAAACGTAGCCGCGACCGTTTCGATGGCCTTGGCAACAAAAATGCGTTGTTTGGCATCATTCAGGGCAGCGTTTACGAAGATTTACGTGATATCTCCGTCAAAGGTCTGGTGGAGATTGGCTTTGATGGCTACGCTGTCGGCGGCCTGGCGGTAGGTGAACCGAAAGAAGACATGCACCGTATCCTGGAGCACGTTTGCCCGCAGATCCCTGCTGACAAACCGCGTTACCTGATGGGCGTTGGCAAACCAGAGGACCTGGTTGAAGGCGTTCGTCGCGGTATCGATATGTTTGACTGTGTTATGCCAACGCGTAACGCCCGTAACGGTCATCTCTTTGTGACCGACGGTGTGGTGAAAATCCGTAATGCCAAACATAAGAGCGATACCAGCACGCTTGATGCCGAGTGTGATTGCTACACCTGTCGCAATTATTCGCGTGCATACTTGCATCATCTTGACCGTTGCAACGAAATATTGGGCGCGCGCCTCAATACCATTCATAATCTTCGCTACTATCAGCGCTTAATGGCTGGTTTACGCAAGGCTATTGAAGAGGGTAAATTAGAGAGCTTCGTGACCGATTTCTACCAACGCCAGGGGCGTACCGTTCCACCTTTGAACGTTGATTAATTTTAATAATGAGGGAATTTGAATGAGCTTTTTTATTTCTGATGCGGTAGCAGCAACCGGGGCTCCGTCGCAGGGCAGCCCGATGTCTCTGATTCTGATGCTGGTGGTTTTCGGCCTGATCTTCTATTTCATGATCCTGCGTCCACAGCAAAAACGTACCAAAGAGCATAAAAACCTGATGAGCTCCATCGCGAAAGGCGATGAAGTGCTGACTAACGGTGGCCTGGTTGGTCGTGTGACCAAAGTAGCGGAAACTGGCTACATTGCTATCGCACTGAACGACACCACTGAAGTGGTTATCAAACGTGACTTCGTAGCTGCCGTTCTGCCGAAAGGCACCATGAAGGCGCTGTAATATTTCGTTTTCCCAAAGGGAACTGCCGTGTTAAACCGTTATCCTTTGTGGAAGTATGTCATGCTGATCGTCGTTATTGTCGTCGGTCTGTTGTATGCGCTTCCCAACCTGTATGGTGAGGATCCGGCCGTTCAAATCACTGGCGTGCGCGGCGTCGCCGCCAGTGAGCAAACGCTGATCCAGGTCCAGAAAACGTTACAAGAAGAAAAAATTACCGCTAAGTCTGTGGCACTGGAAGAGGGCGCTATTCTTGCGCGCTTCGACACCACCGACATCCAGCTGCGTGCGCGTGAAGCGCTGGTAAACGTGCTGGGTGACAAATACGTCGTGGCGCTTAACCTTGCTCCGGCAACACCGCGCTGGCTGGCTGCGATTAACGCAGAGCCAATGAAGCTCGGTCTTGACCTGCGTGGTGGTGTGCACTTCCTGATGGAAGTGGATATGGACACTGCGCTGGGCAAACTCCAGGAGCAAAATATCGATAGCCTGCGCAGTGACCTGCGTGAAAAAGGCATTCCTTATACTACCGTTCGCAAAGAAGACAACTACGGTCTGAGCATCACTTTCCGTGATAGCAATGCACGTGATGAAGCGATCTCTTATCTGAGCAAGCGCCATCAGGATCTGGTGATTTCCAGCCAGGGTAGCACTGCGCTGCGTGCGGTGATGACCGATGCTCGCCTGAGCGAAGCCCGCGAATATGCGGTTCAGCAGAACATCAACATTCTGCGTAACCGTGTTAACCAACTGGGCGTTGCTGAGCCAGTGGTTCAGCGTCAGGGTGCTGACCGCATCGTGGTTGAACTGCCAGGTATTCAGGACACCGCGCGTGCGAAAGAGATTCTGGGTGCGACTGCGACCCTGGAATTCCGTCTGGTAAACACCAACGTTGACCAGGCTGCGGCTGCCTCTGGCCGCGTGCCGGGCGACTCCGAAGTGAAAGATACCCGTGAAGGTCAGCCAGTTGTGCTGTACAAGCGCGTGATTCTGACCGGTGACCATATCACCGACTCCACTTCAAGCCAGGATGAGTACAACCAGCCGCAGGTTAACATCTCGCTCGATAGCGCGGGTGGTAACATCATGTCTAACTTCACTAAGGACAACATCGGTAAGCCGATGGCGACCCTGTTCGTGGAGTACAAAGACAGCGGTAAGAAAGACGCTAACGGTCGCGCTATTCTGGTGAAACAGGAAGAGGTGATTAACATTGCCAACATCCAGTCTCGTCTGGGCAACAGCTTCCGTATTACCGGTATCAGCAACCCGAATGAAGCGCGTCAGCTCTCTCTGCTGCTGCGTGCCGGTGCGCTGATTGCACCGATTCAGATTGTTGAAGAACGTACTATCGGCCCAACCCTGGGTATGCAGAACATCAAGCAAGGTCTGGAAGCGTGTCTGGCCGGTCTGGTGGTCTCTATCCTGTTCATGCTCTTCTTCTATAAGAAGTTCGGTCTGATCGCGACAAGCGCACTGCTGGCTAACCTGGTACTGATCGTCGGTATCATGTCACTGCTGCCGGGCGCGACGTTGAGTATGCCGGGTATCGCGGGGATTGTGTTAACCCTTGCGGTCGCGGTCGATGCTAACGTACTGATCAACGAACGTATTAAAGAAGAACTGAGTAACGGACGTTCGGTACAACAGGCAATCAACGAGGGCTATGCCGGCGCGTTCAGTTCCATCTTCGATGCGAACATTACGACGCTGATTAAAGTCCTGATCCTGTATGCAGTCGGCACCGGGGCAATTAAAGGGTTCGCGATTACTACCGGTATCGGTGTGGCAACGTCGATGTTTACCGCGATTGTCGGTACGCGTGCCATCGTAAACCTGTTGTATGGCGGCAAGCGCGTCAAAAAGCTGTCAATCTGAGGAGTGCGATGTGGCACAGGAATATAGTGTTGAACAATTAAACCACGGCCGTAAAGTCTATGACTTTATGCGCTGGGACTACTGGGCTTTCGGCATCTCAGGTTTCCTGCTGATCGCGGCCATCGTGGTGATGGGCGTACGCGGGTTTAACTGGGGTCTCGATTTCACCGGCGGTACGGTGATTGAAATTACGCTGGAAAAACCGGCGGACATGGACTTGATGCGCGATGCGCTGGAGAAAGCGGGCTTCGTTGATCCGCTTCTGCAGAACTTCGGCAGCAGCCATGACATCATGGTACGTATGCCACCAACCAAAGGTGCGGATGGTGGACAGGTACTGGGTAGCAAAGTGCTGAGTGTGATTAACGAATCCACCAGTCAGAATGCTGCCGTGAAGCGTATTGAATTCGTTGGGCCAAGCGTGGGGGCCGATCTGGCGCAAACCGGTGCGATGGCGCTGATTGTCGCGCTGATCTCTATCCTGGTGTACGTCGGTTTCCGCTTTGAGTGGCGACTGGCGGCAGGTGTGGTTATCGCGCTGGCGCACGACGTTATCATTACGCTCGGGATTCTGTCGTTGTTCCATATCGAGATTGACCTGACCATCGTGGCATCGTTGATGTCGGTCATCGGTTACTCGCTGAACGACAGTATCGTGGTATCTGACCGTATTCGTGAAAACTTCCGCAAGATTCGTCGCGGTACGCCGTACGAAATCTTTAACGTGTCGCTGACCCAGACGCTGCACCGTACGTTGATTACGTCCGGTACCACGTTAGTGGTTATTCTGATGCTGTATCTCTTCGGTGGTCCGGTACTGGAAGGCTTCTCGCTGACTATGCTTATCGGTGTTTCCATCGGTACCGCATCGTCTATCTACGTAGCCTCGGCGCTGGCGCTGAAGCTGGGTATGAAGCGTGAGCATATGCTGCAGCAGAAAGTGGAGAAAGAAGGGGCGGATCAGCCGTCAATTCTGCCGTAATCTGCCGCTCTGAGGGCACGAATAAAAGCCGCAACGCCGTAGGGTGTTGCGGCTTTTTTATTGCCCATTTAGACTGTGCGTATTCCCTTACATTGAACACGACATATCGAGTCATTATGGCCATCATCCCAAAAAACTACGTGCGGCTGGAAAGCGGCTACCGTGAAAAAGCGCTGAAACTGTTTCCGTGGGTCTGCGGGCGCTGTTCGCGCGAGTTCGTCTACTCCAACCTGCGTGAGCTGACGGTTCACCATATGGATCACGACCATACCAACAACCCGGAAGATGGCAGCAACTGGGAGCTCCTGTGCCTGTTCTGTCACGATCACGAACACTCGAAGTACACCGAGGCAGACCAGTACGGTTCTACGGTCGTCGCCGGGGAAGATGCGCAGAAAGACGTGGGCGAGGCGACCTACAACCCGTTCGCTGACCTGAAAGCGATGCTGAACAAAAAGAAATAGCCGACGTGCTGTAACGCGTACATCGTTGCTGGAATCCCGATCGCAAGGTCGGGATTTTTTTGTTTTTACATCATGAAGATAGTGGTGAGCGGAGTAGAATCAGCGGCAAGCCGGGTCTCCCGGTGAGGCGCAGTGTTGCGGGGGCTTGATCCCCGGTGGCCTTGTCGCTGGAAAGAGAAAACCCCCGCACGTTGTTCGGTATTCACCGGCAACATAACGGGGGCTAACTTGACTCCAGACAAGTTGAGGATAGCCGCGAACCGTTGCCATTGCAACCAAGGCGGCTGTATGACGCTCACGGAAGTTTGCATTATTGTCTGGCACGATCTGGCCGCACCTACGCTGGTCGGTATTGCGACAGGTCTGTTTTTAGGCTGGTGGCATAGTCAGAGATAAAGCGAGGTGGGCGAACCTGCCGCCCGCGTGGCAGCATGCGCCCGAAACAGGCCAGAGGGAAACCTCTGGCCTTTTTTGCGGTGTCGAACTTAGAAGTTGTAACCTACAACAAAGTAACCACCCCAACCGGTAGACTTAGCGCTGAAATCGCCTTCGCCCCAGTTCAAAGTAGAACCTGCTTTCCACTGGCCACCACTATGGAAGTAACGGGCAACGACGGAGTAGTGCCAGTGATCGTAGTTCAGGGCCAGAATGTGGCTGGATGCGATGGAGTTGCTGGTACGGTTCGGTTCGTCGCCGAGATCGGAACCCCAGTCGAAGTTGGTGAAGCCGATATAGCTCAGCTTGCCGCCCCACAGGTCACTGATTGGCACAAAGTATTTCACTTTGAAGCGGTAGCCATCCCACTCGTTTTCGTTCGCGGCACCGTAGTTTTGCCACTGGTATTTAGCATACACGTTCAGGGACAGGCTCATCGGCAGGCCGGTGTCGATATCGGTACCCAGACCCATATACCAGGTGCTCTGACGGCCATCTTCGTTACGACCCATGTCGTAGATGTAGTTATTGGCGAAATACCATTCTTTGAATGGACCGAAGCTCAGATCGGTTCCTGTCAGTTTATCGATGGAGAAGCGTGGTTCAATTTCCATAAACAGCGGAGAACCATGGTTCCAGATACCTTTCGCAGTGCTGTTACCGCCGAAGAACACCGGTGCATCCATGTAGCCATAGAAGTCGAACCAATCTTTTTTCGCAAAAGCTTCGTATTCCAGATAGGTATCGTTACGGATCTGCGGCGAGAAGCGGGTGTGATAGCTACCCACCACGTTTACGCTCTGATGCCACCAGTCGGAGACATACTGAGGTTGAGAGTCGCCTGCTGCGTTAGCAGTGAAAGATGCGGAGAGCGCCAGTGCAGCACCGGCTGCTAATAATGTTTTTTTCATATTTGTGCCACTAATAAAAAAAATCGAAAGAGAGTGATTTTTATCACCGAAGTTTTTCTAAATGTTTCGTGTTTCTGCGAGCCTATTATATGAATCCTTGCTCACGAAAATCAGTCACAGTTCACACATTTTTCAAACGCGTAATCGATTGCGTTCACGTTTGCGTAGATTAGACGCCGCGATTGTACTGATGGGGTGAATTATTGCAAATGTTTACATACGAGAAATGTGTTTCAGGCGTGGGAAAGAGAAGGCGAGTTCAGGGGGAGTATTGTTACAACTCCCTCCTGTAGAACGGTTACTGTGCTTTGGCAGGCTGCACGTCGTGAATACGAACAAAGCCGAGCTGATCGGGGGTAACGCCGTTAAGCTGCAGCGGGATATCGACGTCGCTCGGTGCCAGCACGCTTGCCGGCGCGGAGAAGAGCTGATTCTGCACGTTGACCTCTTGATACTGCTCGGTTGTGCCCTGAATCTGACCCCACTCGACGGTGCCGGTGAAGGCCGGGAGCGCCTCGTTCGATTCCCCCTGGATGCGCAGCGTCACCGCCGTGCCCTGAGCGTTAGCGGCGATATTGCGCAATGACATGCGCAGAGTGCCCACCTGGCTGTTCAGACGGGCAGGCGTGTTAGCGCCGGGAAGCAGGTAGACACCGCGCGTAGACTTCGCATTCAGCGCGTTTTGCTGAGTGATTTTCACCGTCTCTTTATTCAGCTGCGTCATCTCGGTACTGAGCGCGCTAATGCTTTGGTGCATCTGCTTAACTTCAGACTGTTGCGCACAGGCGCTCAGGCTGACGAGGCTTCCCAGCAGGGCGATTCTTAGGTAACGTCTTGTCATGCTGTCTGTTTCCTTCTCTTCGGGATAACGCAATGGTAGCGCGCAATACGGCATCTGGCATCGATCCTTTGTCTCAAAAAGCGCTGCGCCTTTGTTGTATCCGCAGTTCAGGGTAAAATAGATTCCCATCACCTCATCGTCAGGACGTCGTATGCACTGCCCATTCTGTTTCGCCGTAGACACTAAAGTCATTGACTCCCGTCTCGTGGGAGAAGGTTCTTCCGTTCGCCGCCGTCGGCAATGCCTGGTGTGCAACGAGCGCTTTACCACCTTTGAAGTGGCAGAACTGGTGATGCCGCGCGTGGTGAAAAGCAACGACGTGCGTGAACCGTTTAATGAAGATAAGCTGCGTAGCGGTATGCTGCGCGCCCTGGAAAAACGCCCGGTTAGTTCCGATGATGTAGAAATGGCGATTAACCATATCAAATCGCATCTTCGCGCGACCGGTGAACGTGAAGTGCCGAGCAAACTGCTGGGTAACCTGGTCATGGAACAGCTGAAAAAGCTCGATAAAGTGGCCTATATCCGCTTTGCGTCGGTATACCGCAGCTTTGAAGATATTAAAGAATTTGGCGAAGAGATCGCCCGCTTACAGGACTAAGCTATGCACGATGAAATGTACATGGCGCGCGCGCTAAAGCTGGCGCAACGCGGTCGCTTCACCACGCATCCCAACCCACGCGTGGGCTGCGTGATTGTCAATCAGGGCGAAATTGTTGGCGAAGGTTTCCACTACCGCGCCGGTGAACCGCATGCGGAAGTGCATGCGCTGCGCATGGCGGGTGATAAAGCGAAAGGCGCTACCGCCTATGTGACGCTCGAACCATGCAGTCACCATGGCCGCACACCACCGTGCTGTGACGCGCTGATTGCCGCGGGCGTTTCCCGCGTCGTCGCCGCTATGCAGGACCCAAACCCGCAGGTTGCAGGGCGCGGACTGTACCGCCTGCAGCAGGCGGGTATTGAAGTCAGCCACGGTCTGATGATGAGCGAAGCCGAAGCGTTGAACAAAGGCTTCCTCAAGCGGATGCGCACCGGTTTCCCGTATATCCAACTGAAGCTTGGCGCGTCGCTCGACGGCCGCACGGCAATGGCCAGCGGTGAAAGCCAATGGATTACCTCGCCGCAGGCGCGACGCGACGTTCAGCGCCTGCGCGCAGAAAGCCACGCGATTCTAACCAGCAGCGCGACGGTGCTGGCGGATGACCCGGCGCTGACCGTGCGTTGGGACGAGCTCAATGCCGAAACGCAGGCGCTCTACCCGCAGGAAAATCTGCGCCAGCCGTTGCGCATCGTTATTGATAGCGGCAACCGCGCCAAGCCGGAGCACCGCATTGTGCAGCAGCCGGGTGAAACGCTGTTTGCGCGCACCGAGGATGATACTCGCGTGTGGCCGGAAGGCGTGCAAACGCTGAAAATACCGGAGCACAATGGTCACCTCGATCTGGTGCTGCTGATGATGCAACTGGGCAAACAGCAGATTAACAGCATCTGGGTGGAGGCGGGGCCAACGCTTGCTGGCGCGCTGATTCAGGCGGGGCTGGTTGACGAGCTTATCGTCTATATCGCGCCTAAACTGTTAGGAAGCGATGCGCGGGGATTATGTGTGCTGCCAGGCCTTGAGAAACTGGCCGACGCCCCCCATTTCAAATTCAACGAGATACGCCAGGTGGGCCCGGATGTGTGCCTGCATTTAACCACTGCGTGAGGCTTTCCGAATTAGAGGAAGCAGCGCCCAGAATATTATGATAAAATCCGCCCCCCTGCGGGGCAAATGAACCCAAAGGAAGAGTATGAACATTATTGAAGCTAACGTTGCTACCCCGGACGCTCGCGTCGCCATCACCATCGCGCGTTTCAACAACTTTATCAATGACAGCCTGCTGGAAGGTGCTATCGACGCCCTGAAGCGCATTGGTCAGGTTAAAGATGAAAACATCACCGTTGTTTGGGTTCCAGGTGCTTATGAACTGCCTCTGGCGGCTGGCGCACTGGCAAAAACCGGTAAATACGATGCGGTGATCGCGCTGGGTACAGTTATCCGTGGCGGTACTGCGCACTTCGAATATGTTGCTGGCGGGGCAAGCAATGGCCTGGCGCACGTCGCTCAGGACAGCGAAATCCCGGTAGCCTTTGGTGTTCTGACCACCGAAAGTATTGAACAAGCCATCGAACGCGCTGGCACAAAAGCCGGTAACAAAGGTGCAGAAGCTGCACTGACCGCGCTTGAAATGATTAATGTATTGAAAGCCATCAAGGCCTGATTTTTGTAAGGGGAAATCCGTGAAACCTGCTGCTCGTCGCCGCGCCCGTGAGTGTGCCGTCCAGGCGCTCTACTCCTGGCAGTTGTCCCAGAACGACATCTCCGATGTTGAATACCAGTTCCTGGCGGAACAAGACGTTAAAGATGTCGACGTCGTGTACTTCCGTGAACTGCTGTCCGGGGTGGCGACTAACAGCGCGTACCTCGACGGATTGATGAAGCCATACCTGTCCCGTATGCTCGAAGAGCTGGGCCAGGTAGAGAAAGCCGTACTGCGCATCGCGCTGTTCGAGCTGTCGAAGCGTGATGATGTGCCATACAAAGTGGCTATCAACGAAGCTATCGAACTGGCAAAAACCTTTGGCGCTGAAGACAGCCACAAGTTTGTCAACGGCGTGCTGGATAAAGCCGCTCCTGCTATTCGTCCCCACAAAAAGTAATCTCCAGGCCGGGTTTTGCCGAATCTCTTTCTGGCGAATCCCGGCCTTGTTTTATCCTTCTGCTGAGGCATAACGTATGGCATGCGGCGAATTCTCCCTGATTGCCCGTTATTTTGACCGAGTACGAAACGCCCGTCTTGATGTAGAAACCGGAATCGGCGACGACTGCGCGTTACTCAATATTCCCGAAAAACAGACCCTGGCTATCAGCACCGACACGCTGGTGGTGGGCAACCATTTCCTTCCTGATATCGACCCGGCTGACCTGGCCCACAAAGCGCTGGCGGTAAACCTTAGCGATTTAGCCGCAATGGGTGCTGACCCAGCCTGGCTGACGCTTGCGTTGACGCTGCCCGCGGTGGATGAAGCCTGGCTGGCGGCGTTTAGTGACAGGCTGTTTGAGCTGTTAAGCTACTACGATATGCAGTTAATTGGCGGCGACACCACCAAAGGGCCGCTGTCGATGACGCTGGGTATTCACGGCTACGTGCCGGTGGGCCGCGCGCTAAAACGTTCGGGTGCAAAACCGGGTGATTGGATCTACGTGACCGGCACGCCCGGTGACAGCGCGGCGGGCCTGGCGTTGATTCTGAATCAACTGACGATTGATAACCCTGAAGATGCAGCCTATCTGCGTCAGCGCCATCTGCGCCCGACGCCGCGTATCCTGCAAGGGCAGGCGCTGCGCGACCTGGCAAACTCGGCTATCGATCTCTCCGACGGTCTGATTTCCGATCTGGGGCATATCCTTAATGCCAGCGGCGTAGGGGCTCGGGTTGACCTCGATCTACTGCCATATTCCGACGCGCTGCGTCGCCATGTACAGCCGGAGCAGGCGTGCCGCTGGGCGCTTTCCGGCGGTGAAGACTATGAGCTCTGCTTTACCGTTCCAGAACTGAACCGCGGCGCGCTGGAAGTGGCGCTGGGTCAACTGGGCACACCGTTTACCTGCATCGGGCAAATCAGCGCCGATGTGGAAGGACTGCATTTCACCCAAGAGGGGAAAGCGGTGCAGCTCGACTGGAAGGGATACGATCATTTTGGCTAAGTACGATGAAGCAAAAAGCCGTCTGAATTTACGCAACCCCTGGCACCTGCTGGCAACGGGATTTGGCAGCGGTCTGAGTCCGATAATGCCGGGTACGGCTGGCTCGATTGCCGCCATTCCCTTCTGGTACGTGCTGACGTTTCTGCCGCTACAGCTCTATTCGCTGGTGGTGATGTTCGGTATTTGTATCGGTGTTTATATCTGCCGCCGTACGGCGCGTGATATGGGCACGCATGACCACGGTAGCATCGTCTGGGATGAGTTTATCGGCATGTGGATCACGCTGATGGCAATTCCGGTCATCAACTGGCAATGGGTGTTGGCGGGGTTTGTGCTGTTCCGTATTTTTGATATGTGGAAGCCCTGGCCTATTCGCTGGTTCGACCGAAACGTCCATGGTGGAATGGGGATTATGGTCGACGATGTTATCGCCGGGGTGATTTCGGCGGGGATACTGTTTGTGGTGGGGCATTATATTCTGTGATGTTACTGTAGCCCGGCTGAGCAGAGCGACGCCGGGGAGGGTACGAAGCTGCCCCGGGGTCGGCGTGACCGCCTCGCCCGGGCTACAGATTATTTGAACCCAACCACCGGATGCGGCTGATACGGCGCTTCCATTGACGCAATCTGTTCCGGCGTCAGCGTAATATCCACCGCGTTCAATAGCTCATCCAACTGATCCTCGCGCGACGCTCCAATAATCGGTGCCGCAACGCCAGGTTTACTCAGCAGCCATGCCAACGCCGTCTGCGCTCGGCTGGCTTCAACTTCCTGCGCGACCCGCTCCAGTTCCCCGGCAATCTGCTCATCGTTCTCTTCGGTTGAGCTATACAGCGTTTGCCCAAACTCGTCGGAGACCAGTCTGGCGGTCGTCTCGCCCCACGGACGCGTCAGGCGACCGCGCGCCAGCGGACTCCACGGAATCACCGCTACCCCTTCCTGAGTGCAGAGCGGCAGCATATCGCGCTCCTCTTCCCGGTAGATCAGATTGTAGTGATCCTGAATGGTGACGAACGGTGTCCAGCCGTTGGTTTTTTGCAGCGCCAGCACGTGGGCAAACTGACGAGCGTGCATTGACGATGCGCCAATAAATCGTGCCTTGCCGGACTTCACTACCTCATCCAGCGCTTCCAGCGTCTCCTCAATGGGCGTGCGGTAGTCCCAGCGGTGAATTTGCAGCAAATCGACGTAGTCCATCCCGAGGCGCTTCAGGCTGTCGTCAATGGAGCGAAGAATTTGTGCGCGGGACAGACCTTCTTCAAGGTCACCCACTTGATGATAAACCTTGGTGGCGACCACTACTTCATCACGGCGAGCGAAATCGCGCAGCGCACGGCCGACAATCTCTTCGCTGCTGCCGTCAGAATAGCTATTAGCGGTGTCGAAAAAGTTGATGCCGCCTTCGATGGCGCGCTGGATGATGGGGCGACTGCTGTCTTCCGGAAGCGTCCAGGCGTGTTTACCCCGATCCGGTTCGCCGAAGGTCATACAGCCAAGGCAAAGACGAGAGACCCGAAGGCCGGTGTGTCCTAACGTATCGTATTGCATGAATCAGCTCCTGCTAGCGGGTAAGCGGTTTACCTTTAAGCATAGCAGGAGCGATGGGGAGGATTATGCTAGCCAGCCCGCGATCTTCGCTTCGATACCGGCGGCATCCAGGCCGAGGTCGGCTCGGGCCTCTTCCTGCGTGCCCTGCGGAACGAAGAAGTCAGGCAGACCGAGATTCAGCACCGGCACCGGTTTACGATGTGCCATCAGCACGTCGTTGACGCCGCTACCCGCGCCGCCGATGATGGCGTTCTCTTCCAGCGTCACCAGCGAGTCGTGGCGTGCGGCCATCTCGAGGATCAGGCTTTCATCCAGCGGTTTGACAAAGCGCATATCAACCAGCGTGGCGTTCAGTTTCTCGGCGACGATTTCCGCTTCGGCCAGCAGGGTACCGAAGTTGAGGATCGCCAGCTTCTCGCCTTCGCGTTTCACTACGCCTTTGCCGAGCGGCAGTTTTTCCAGCGGCTGAAGTTCAGCACCGGTACCGCAGCCGCGCGGATAGCGTACCGCGCTTGGGCCGTCGCTGTAGTGATAGCCGGTATAGAGCATCTGGCGACATTCGTTTTCATCGCTTGGCGTCATGATGACAAAGTCAGGGATGCAGCGCAGATAGGAGATATCAAACGCGCCCTGGTGCGTCTGACCGTCGGCGCCGACAATGCCTGCGCGATCGATAGCAAACAGTACCGGCAACTTCTGGATAGCCACATCGTGGATCACCTGATCGTAGGCGCGCTGCAGGAAGGTAGAGTAGATAGCCACGATCGGTTTGTAGCCGCCAATCGCCAGGCCCGCGGCGAAAGTCACCGCGTGCTGTTCGGCAATTGCCACGTCGAAATACTGGTCAGGGTATTTTTTCGAGAACTCCACCATGCCGGAGCCTTCGCGCATCGCTGGCGTCACCGCCATCAGCTTGCTGTCTTTCGCCGCGGTTTCGCACAGCCAGTCACCGAAAATTTTCGAGTACGACGGCAGGCCACCGCTGCTTTTTGGCAGCTTACCGCTGGTGTGATCAAACTTCGGCACCGCGTGGAAGGTAATAGGATCTTTTTCGGCCGGCTCATAGCCACGGCCTTTTTTGGTCATGATATGCAGGAACTGCGGGCCTTTCAGGTCGCGCATGTTCTTGAGCGTATTCACCAGCCCCAGTACGTCGTGACCGTCAACTGGCCCGATGTAGTTGAAACCCAGCTCTTCAAACAGCGTGCCCGGCACCACCATGCCTTTGATATGTTCTTCGGTACGCTTCAGCAGCTCTTTAATCGGCGGTACGCCGGAGAAGACTTTCTTGCCGCCTTCACGCAGGGAAGAGTAGAGCTTGCCGGAAAGCAGCTGCGCCAGATGGTTGTTCAGCGCGCCGACGTTCTCAGAGATAGACATTTCGTTGTCGTTCAGCACCACCAGCATATCGGGCTTGATATCGCCCGCGTGGTTCATCGCTTCAAACGCCATACCGGCGGTAATCGCGCCATCGCCAATCACGCAGACGGTGCGACGCTGTTTGTTTTCTTTGCCCGCCGCAACCGCAATACCAATACCGGCGGAAATCGAGGTGGAGGAGTGACCGACGCTCAGCACGTCGTACTCGCTCTCGCCGCGCCACGGGAACGGGTGCAGGCCACCTTTCTGGCGAATGGTATCAATTTTGTCGCGACGGCCGGTCAGAATTTTGTGCGGATAGGCCTGATGGCCGACGTCCCAGATAAGCTGGTCGAACGGCGTATTGTAGACGTAGTGCAGCGCCACGGTGAGCTCCACCGTGCCAAGCCCGGAGGCGAAGTGTCCGCTGGAACGGCTCACGCTGTCGAGCAGGTAACGGCGCAGCTCGTCACACAGCTTCGGCAGGCTCTCTTTTGGCAGCAGACGTAATTCCTGAGTGGAATCGACCAGCGCCAGGGTCGGGTATTTGGCAATATCAAAACTCATCTGAGACTCATTTATGGTTTATTTGTCGCGCAGGATGATGTAGTTCGCTAGCGCTTCCAGTGCTGTGGTATCCAGTGATTGCGCGGCCAGTTCGGTAAGAGACTGACGGGCATCGGCAATAAGGTCACTGGCTTTAGTCCGGGCTTGCTCAAGGCCCAGTAGTGCAGGATAGGTGCTCTTGCCGAGCTGCTGGTCGGCACCCTGGCGTTTTCCGAGGGTCGCAGTATCGCCCACCACATCCAGAATGTCATCCTGAACCTGGAACGCGAGGCCGATGCTTTCGGCATACTTATCCAGTAGCGGCAGCGCCTTGCGGCCCTGTTCACCCGCGCTGAGTGCGCCCAGACGCACGGCGGCGCGGATTAGCGCACCGGTCTTATGGCGGTGGATGCGCTCCAGCATTTCAAGATTAACCTGTTGCCCCTCGGCTTCCAGATCCAGCGCCTGGCCGCCGCACATACCCGCCACGCCGCTGGCGGTTGCCAGCTCGGAGAGCATCGCCAGACGATCGCGATCGGAGACCTCGTGCATCGGCGCATCACTCAGTATAGAAAACGCCAGCGTTTGTAGCGCATCCCCGGCCAGAATGGCGCTCGCCTCACCAAATTTAATATGGCAGGTTGGCTGACCGCGACGCAGGTCGTCATCGTCCATCGCCGGGAGATCGTCATGCATCAGCGAATAGGCGTGAATACACTCGACCGCCGCTGCGGGTGCATCCAGCGTCGCGAGGCTAACGCCGAACATCTGCCCGGTGGCGTACACCAGGAACGGACGCAGACGTTTACCGCCTAATAGTGCGCCATACTGCATGGCATCAACCAGAGGAGTGTTCTGAAACGGCAGTGGTGCAATAAAACGGCGCAGCGCGTCGTTTGCCTGCTCAACGCAGGCATTCAGCTGTTGCGAAAAATCCATTTATTCAGCGTCCGGCGTGAAAGGCTCTAGTGGGGAATCTTCGTTATCGGCCAGCAGGATCTGCACGCGTTGTTCCGCCTGTTGCAGCTTGGTCTGCCCCTGACGTGCTAGCTGCACGCCACGTTCGAATTCGTTCAGCGCCTCTTCCAGAGGAAGGGAGCCGCTTTCCAGACGGTTAACAATTTGCTCCAGCTCGGTTAAAGCGGTCTCGAAACTGGCCGGGGCTTCGTTTTTCTTTGGCATAGTGAATGTTTGGCTCTTGTTATGTCGCGACTGCGTCTATGGTAACGGAGTCTGGGTGTGAAGCAAATAACACGCAATGGTAAGCGGGATGATGGTATACTCCGCGTCCTGGACGCAGGTGCCCTCGCTATGAAACGGTACGCTGTGATACATCTTTTTGCCTAAAGCCCCGTCGGGCTTGCCAACGAACCATTGCCGCCATGAAGTTTATCATTAAATTGTTCCCGGAAATCACCATCAAAAGCCAAACTGTGCGTTTGCGCTTTATTAAAATTTTAACCGGGAATATTCGTAACGTTCTTAAAAACTACGATGAAACGCTTGCCGTCGTTCGCCATTGGGACCACATCGAAGTGCGTTCTAAAGATGAAGACAAACGTCTGGTGCTTCGCGACGCGCTGACCCGTATTCCGGGTATCCACCATATTCTGGAAGTCGAAGACGTTCCGTTTACCTCGCTGCACAATATTTTTGAGCAGACGCTGCCGCTGTGGCGTGAAGCGCTGGAAGGTAAATCTTTCTGCGTACGCGTTAAGCGTCGTGGTAAGCACGAATTCACGTCAATTGAAGTGGAGCGTTACGTTGGCGGCGGCCTGAATCAGCACATCGAGACGGCGCGCGTGAAGCTGACTAACCCAGACGTGACCGTTAACCTCGAAATCGAGAACGACCGTCTGCTGCTGGTGAAAGGGCGCTACGAAGGCATTGGCGGCTTCCCGATTGGTACTCAGGAAGACGTGCTGTCGCTGATTTCCGGCGGCTTCGACTCCGGTGTGTCCAGCTATATGCTGATGCGTCGCGGCTGTCGCGTGCACTACTGTTTCTTCAACCTCGGCGGCGCGGCTCATGAAATCGGCGTTCGTCAGGTTGCGCATTACCTGTGGAACCGTTTCGGTAGCTCACACCGCGTGCGTTTCGTGGCGATCAACTTCGAGCCGGTGGTTGGCGAAATTCTTGAGAAAGTGGAAGACGGCCAGATGGGCGTCGTGCTGAAGCGCATGATGGTCCGTGCGGCATCGCAAGTGGCTGAGCGCTACGGCGTACAGGCGCTGGTGACTGGTGAAGCGCTGGGTCAGGTGTCCAGCCAGACGCTGACCAACCTGCGTCTGATTGATAACGTCTCTGACACCCTGATCCTGCGTCCACTGATTTCTCACGATAAAGAGCACATCATCAACCTGGCGCGTGAAATCGGCACTGAAGACTTTGCCCGCACCATGCCGGAATACTGCGGCGTGATCTCGAAGAGCCCGACTATCAAAGCGGTGAAGGCGAAAATCGAAGCGGAAGAAGCGAACTTCGATTTTGCGATTCTGGATAAAGTGGTTACCGAAGCGAATAACGTCGATATCCGCGAAATCGCGCAGCAGACCCAGCAGGACGTGGTGGAAGTTGAAACCGTCAGCGGCTTTAGCGAGAACGACGTGATTCTGGATATCCGCTCCATTGACGAGCAGGATGATAAACCGCTGAAGCTGGAAGGCGTGGAAATCGCCTCTCTGCCGTTCTACAAGCTGAGCACCCAGTTCGGCGACCTCGACCAGAGCAAAACCTACCTGCTGTGGTGCGAGCGCGGCGTGATGAGCCGCCTGCAGGCGCTTTATCTGCGTGAGCAGGGCTTTACCAACGTTAAGGTATACCGCCCATAACTAAAAAAACCGGCCTGGCCGGTTTTTTTATATCAGGTAGCCCGGCCGAGCAGAGCGACGCCGGGTTTTGCACCTACTCTTCGTAGAAGTTATAAATCCCCGCCGCCATCACCAACTGTGACGCAATCTCATACGCTTTTTCACGCCCGACCAGCAGGTCGATAATCTTCAGCCCGAAATCAATCGATGTGCCCGGCCCCTGGCTGGTTAGCAGGTTGACGCGCGGGTCCCAGACCACACGCTTATCCTGCCACTGACCTTCAGGGATTTGGTCTTTCAGCGCCGGGAAACCGGTCATATTGCCGATAGGGAAGAGCTCATGGGGCACCAGCACGGTGGCGGCTGCCGCGCAGATAGCGGCGACAATACGCCCGGAGTTGTGAAATTGCCTCACCGTCTCGACCAGCAGAGGGCTATCGCGGAAGCACTCCGCGCCTTTAATACCGCCCGGCAGGATGATGATGTCGAAATCGCCGTCTGCCACTTCGACCAGCGGGGCATCAGCCAGCAGCTTAACGCCGCGGGAGCAGGTAATGGTCAGGTTGCCATCACCGGCGACGCTGGCGGTGGTGACGCTGATCCCGCCACGCACTAACAGATCGATAGTGGTGACGGCTTCCATCTCTTCACTACCAGGAGCGAGGCAAATCAGTGCCGACGCGCTCATATTCACTCTCCTTACGTTTAACCTGTTCATACAGGCGGGTATTTTCCGGCACCGGAATGCCGTGCGCCCGCGCGCGCTTGAGCAGGAAACCGGTGATATAGTCGATTTCCGTATGCCGAAGTGCGCGGATGTCCTGCAGCATGGAGGAGATGTTCTCCGCCGTCAGATCAATCACCTGATTAACATAAAATAACAGACTTTCCGGAGAGGTATGAAATCCTTCCCGCGTCATGGTCATCGCCACTTCATCGCAAATACGCGCCACCTGTTCCTGATGATGACGAAGTTCGCCGTTAGGGCAGTTCATCAGCGCCGTCATCGGGTTAATCACGCAGTTCACGGCGAGCTTACGCCACATGGCGGAGTGAATATTGTCGTGCCAGGCTACGTCCGGCAACACCTCCTGGAGGGTTTCCGCGAGCTGACTGTAGTCGTCATCGTAGCGTTTAGCTGGGCCGATGTGGGTGGTGCCGTTGGCGACGTGAATAATGATATTGCCATCGCGGCGGGCGGCCTGCGTGGTTGCCCCCAGCAGAATCGGCTGGCGCAGGCCGTTAAGCTCCTGCAACGTCCCCATACCGTTATGAATCAGCAAAATGGGCGTCGTTGCCGGAAGCGTCGCCGCCAGGCTTCTGACCGCGTCTGAGACCTGCCAGGCTTTGAGGGTCACCAGCAGCAGATCGCTCTGCGCCAGGAAGTCGGGGTCATTGGCGATAAATGAGTGGTTGAATACGCTACCGTCCAATTCCATCACGTTGACGCTACAGTAGGGCTGAGGTACGCGTAGCCATCCTTGTACTTCAAATCCTTTTTTATGGAGCGCGGTCATCCAGAGCTGGCCTAGCGCACCACATCCCAAAACGGTAATTTTCAAACATCCTCCTTACCACACCAGATGCTGCTGGTATGTCATACTTCACGCGAGCACTCGAATGAGTATAGCGTTATCAACTAAGCTTCCGGGGATAACAAGTTGAGTTATGCCGTGTTGCAGGTATTATGCAACGCAAAAGAAACTAAGGGAGGGGAAAAGATGCCATCTTTCGATATTGTCTCTGAAGTCGATCTTCAGGAAGCGCGTAACGGCGTGGATAACGCAGCCCGTGAGGTTGAATCTCGCTTCGATTTTCGCGGCGTAGAAGCGAAAATTGAGCTTAACGAAGCGAATAAGACCATTAAGGTGTTGAGCGAGTCTGATTTCCAGGTGAACCAGCTGCTGGATATCCTGCGCGCTAAGCTGCTCAAGCGCGGCATCGAAGGCACATCTCTTGATGTACCGGAAGAGTTCGTCCACAGCGGCAAAACCTGGTTTGTGGAAGCGAAGCTGAAGCAGGGTATTGAAAGCGCGATTCAGAAGAAAATCGTTAAGCTTATCAAAGACAACAAGCTGAAGGTGCAGGCGCAGATTCAGGGCGAAGAGATTCGTGTAACCGGGAAATCCCGCGACGATCTGCAGGCCGCGATGGCGCTGGTGCGCGGCGGCGACCTCGGTCAGCCGTTCCAGTTTAAAAACTTCCGCGACTAACCGTGAAAGTACTGCCCGCACGCTGCTGCGGGCAGTTTCGTCTTACCTGGCGGCTATCGCCTGCTCAACCTCAAAGCGGTTTGTCACTTTGCTGTCAATTTTGATGTAGGCAGAGTGCTCCTGCGCCACCACCAATACTTCTTTCACGCCATCGGTTGCCAGCAGGCGCTCGCGCAGTGCGTCATCGGCATCAATATCATCCGGGATCTGCACGCGCAGGCTGCTAACGTACGGCGGCTCCTGCATCGTCATCGAAACCAGTAGCCAGACCGTTGCCAGTAGTGCACCGGCGAGGAATACCGTTTGTGAGTCGAACAGGCCGTCAATCCAGCCTCCTAGTGAGCCGCCGATAGCGACGCCGAGGAACTGGCTGGTGGAGTAAATCCCCATCGCCGTACCTTTGTAGCCTGCCGGGGCTTCTTTGCTGATAAGCGAAGGCAGCAGCGCTTCCATCAGGTTAAACGCAAGGAAGAAAATCTGTACGCCAGCGACCAGTTCCCAGAAGTAGGTACCGGAGCCCCACAGCACGATTTCGGCAATCAGCAGCAGGGCGATACACAGCACGAACACCCGCTTCATGCGGCGCTTCACTTCGGCGTAGATGATAAAAGGCACAACCGCGACAAACGAGACGACCATGGTCACCAGGTAGATTTTCCAGTGCTCGGAAGCCGGGAAGCCTGCGGACTCTAGTTGGCCAGGCAGCGCCACGAAGGTCGACATCAGCAGGATGTGCAGACACATGATGCCGAAGTTCAGCTTCAGCAGCTTCGGCTCCATCAGCACTTTGCTAAAGCAGCCTTTGACCATCCCTGATTCGCGGTTGAGCACGTGGTTTTTGCTGTCCGGCACCACCCAAAGGGTAAGCAGGATGCCCAGCGTCGCCAGCCCGGCAATCATCCAGAACAACGCGTGCAGGCCGAGCTTGTGGGTGATAATCGGGCCCAGCACCATCGCAATGGCAAAGGTAACGCCAAAGCTGACGCCGATAAACGCCATCGCCTTGGTGCGGTTTTGTTCACGGGTCAGGTCGGAAAGCAGCGCCATGACCGCAGCGGCAATCGCGCCCGAGCCCTGCAGCGCGCGGCCGAGAATAATGCCCCAGATAGAATCCGACATCGCCGCAATCACGCTGCCAAGGACGAAAATGGCCAGCCCGCCGACAATCAGCGGTTTGCGGCCAATGCGATCGGAGATAAGGCCAAAGGGAATCTGGAAAACGGCCTGCGCCAGTCCGTAAATACCGATCGCCAGGCCAATCAGCGCTTCGCTTGCGCCCTGTAATGCCATGCCGTATGTGGTCAGAACCGGGAGGACCATAAACATGCCGAGCATACGCAAAGAAAATACGGTCCCTAAACCCCAGGTGGCGCGTAACTCACCCGGCGTCATTTTGTAATCGTTCATTCCCACCTCTATATAAAAGCTGGGAGTAGTGTAGTGCGGGGAGAGGGCAGGGTAAACAGACGCTTAATTAACAAATATTACATTATTGAATCATTTGTGCGGAATAGAGACAGAAACAATCACCCGGCGGCACCAGGGCCGCCGGAGTTAAAGCCTGGTCAGGCGGCTTTCTGCGATATCTGGCGAATGGCGTCGATCACTTTCAGTGAACGCAAAGCATCTGCCGCATCAATGATTGGCTCGGCCTCACCGGCGATCACCTGCAGGAAATGGCGCAATTGCAGGATAAAGGGATCGATAGGCTCGACGGCGAGCGTCTCCTGCAGCAGCGGCGCATGCCAGCCGCTTTGTTCACCGTAGCGCCACCAGCGCATTTGCGGAATGGCCAGCGCCCCTTTGCTGCCGGAAATCAGGTAGCAGTTTTCTGGGGTATGGGCGTAAATCGCATTCTCTGCTGAATTCATCTCCCAGCTCCACGGGCTGACGCCGCAGTCGCTGAGCACCGCGCTGCCGAGTGCTCCGCAAGCAAAGCGCAGGTTGACTACGGCACTGTCTTCGTTGGCGAAACCGCGCCCGGCGTTGCTGGTCATCGCCTGCACTTCCTCAATTTCCCCAGAAGATAGCGCAGCAGATCGATATCGTGCACCAGATTCACCAGCAGCGGCCCGGCACCCGGTTCACGACGCCAGGCAACGTCGAAATAGTCATCGGGCTTTTGCAGGATCCAGTGCGCCGAGACCGCCACAATGTTGCCCAGCTCACCGCTGTCGATAAGCGACTTTGCCGCCGCCGTTAGCGCGTTGTGCCGCCGGTGGTGGCCTACCAAAACGGGAACGCCATGCTGCGCCGCGGCGTCGACCAGCGCTTGTGCGCGTTCTGGCGATTCGGCGACCGGTTTTTCTACCAGCACCGGAATACCGCGCTCGACGCAGGCAATAGCGCACGGCACGTGCAGGGTGTTTGGCGTGGCGTTAATCACTCCTTGCGGATTGACCTGATCCAGCATGTCGTTGATATCGGCATACCACGCGATGCCCAGCGATGCCGCCAGCGCCTGAGCCTGCGGTGACGGATCGGCCAGCGCGACCAGCTCCGCCTCTGGTGTCAGCTGAATGACCTCAATATGCTTGCGGCCGATAGCGCCCGCGCCGATGATGGCAAGACGGATGCGATTCATGATGGGCTCCTCAGGGTGGTCGTGACGGGTGGTTTCGCGTTAGTCGGGCTTGCCGCCCAGTAGCCTTTGGCGGCCAGACCGATGACGGTCAGCGCTGCGGGAATGCCGAGGATCAGGAACACCGATTTAAAATCGAGCCCCAGCGCCAGCATTTCCGCACCGGCAAAGGCGCTAAGAATGGCACCGATTCGCCCGACACCGTGCATCCAGCTTGAACCGGTCGCACGAGCCTGGGTGGGGTAGAAACGGGCGGAAAGGGCGTTCATTCCGGTATTTGCACCGTTAAGGCAGGCGCCGCTGACAAACGCCAGCAGACAAAGCAGCGGGAAGTTCACCCCCGCGTAGCCAATCGCCATGGTGAACAGACCGCCCACGGCGAAGATAAACCCCAGCGCCCGGTGCGGATCGATACGGTCCATCAACCAGCCCGCGAACAACGAACCAACGGTGCCGCCAGCCTGGTAAATCGCGGTCATTATCGCTGCCTGGCTGACGGTCAGACCTATCTCTTTCACTAGCGTCGGTAACCAACTGCCGAGGATATAGACCAGAAACAGCCCCATAAAATAGACCAACCAAAGCATCAACGAACCGAACAGATATTCGCGTGACAGCACAATGCGCATGGCGCTGCTCTTAATGGGTTGCTGGGGCAGAATAAAACTGACATTTTCACTGATCTGGCCGGGGAAAAAACGCTGAAGGATGGCGTGTATTCGCGCGGCGGGAGCCTGCTTAATCACCAGGAAGCGCGCCGATTCCGGCAGTTTCCAGATAAGTACCGGTGCGAATAACAGCGGCAGCACACCGCCCAGCGCCATCAGTGAGTGCCAGCCAAACTCAGGAATAAGCCACGAGGCGGCAAACCCGCCGATAGCCGCGCCAAAGGTAAAGCCGCAGAAGATAACGGTGATGATAAACGAGCGCTGGCGCTCAGGGGCGTACACCGAAACCAGCGTGCTCATATTGGGCATTGCAGCACCCAGCCCTAAACCGGTCATAAAGCGGAAAAAGATCATCTGTTCGATGTTCTGGGAGAACGCCGTGGCGATGGTCCAGAATCCGAAGAAGAAGACGCTGTTGATGATGATTTTTTTGCGCCCCAACCAGTCGGCAAGCGGGCCGGAGAAGAGTGCGCCGAGCGCAAGGCCAATCAGCGCCGTGCTAATAACAAAGCCGAGTTCATGGTTACTGACGCCCCATTCCTGCTTCAGCGTTGGGGCAATAAAACCCATAATGGCGATATCAAAACCGTCCAGCGCAATGACGCAAAAACCGAGAAAAATAACCAGTTTCTGGTAGCGGCTGAGCGGGTTGGTGTTAATTAATTCTCTGACATCCAGGCGTTGTGTCTGTGACATGGCAAGCTCCTGTTTACAGGAAGGATTGTGCAGCGTTAAACAGCAGCTGGGCGCGTTGTTGTGCCGGAAGTGCTCCCTGAGCGCCGGCCAGCGGCACTTCTACCGAGACGGGAATGGTCGGCGGGAGCGCCGCAAGCAGGCTGCGAAGATCCAGCTCACCTTCTCCTGGAACCTGTCGCGCGCAGCGGGCCTGGTAAATCAGCTCCTGAGTCTCCGTCGGTATCCGCCCCGGAGCATCGCAGAGCTGCATATAGTTCAGTTGCTCTGGTGCGAGCGCACTGAGTGCCTCTAACGACTCGCCTGCTCGCCAGAAGTGAATGGCATCTACCAGAATGCCGACGTTGCGCTGCCCGCTGGCGGCAATCAACTTTTGCGCGCTGGCAAGCGTGGGCAGATGGGTCCACGGCATCGGCTCCAGGTTCATGGTCAAGCCGTAGGCTTCCCCCGCCTGTGCCAGTGTCGCCAGGTTCTCCGCGCAGCGAGGAAGGTTATCGTCATTACCGGCAACCAGCACCTGCTGGGCTTCCAGGCGGGCAGCGGTTTCGAGGAACGGACGCAGCGCATCAAGGCTGAAATCCGGCGTCAGGCGCACAATCTCCACGTCGGAGACGCGAATACCAGTATCGCGGAGCGCAGCCAGCGTTTCGCGTACCGTATGCGTATCGCCAAGCATGTCGTAATCGGGGTCGTCTGGCGTCGCGGGCAACAGGCGAATGCCAACGTGGCTGTAGCCGGTGAGCGCGGCGATGCGCACCTGTTCCGGCGGTGAAACGTCCAGCACGGTTAGTGCTGCAAGGGAGAGAGAACGCCTATTCATACAGACTCCAGTACAGTTGCAGGTGAGGTTTGTTGTTATGTTTGGCGCCTTTCCCTGGCTAAATGCGTATTTTTAAGATGTTATTTTTGCGGACAGATTTTTCCCCACCAGGTAACCAAAGGTCATGGCGGGGCCCAGCGTGATGCCGCCGCTGGGGTAGAACCCCTGCATCACGCTCGACATATCGTTACCCACGGCGAACAAGCCGGGGATGGGATGTTGCTCGGCATCCAGAACGCGCGCTTGTTCGTCGGTTTTCAGTCCGCTGAATGATCCCAGCGAGCCGGGCAGAATGCGTACCGCGAAGTAAGGCGCCTGTGTTAGCTCGCCCAGCGTCGGGCTGGGCTGGTGGCTGGCATCACCCTGCGCACAGTTATAGGCCGATGCGCCGCGCTGGAAGTCGTCATCGCGCTCCTGTCGGGCGAAGCCATTAAAGCGTTCGACGGTATCGCTAAGCACGGAACCGTCAATGCCGCATTGCTGTGCCAGCGCTTCCAGCGTGTCGGCGCTTTGCAGATAGCCGGTTCGCAGCCAGGCCTTCACCGGGAACGGCGTGGGGCGGGCGTGACCCAGGCCGTAGCGGTGCAGTGCGCGGCTATCGGCAATCAACCAGGCCACCGGTTTTTCGCCTTTTGGCGTGGCGTCCAGCAGCGCGGCGATAAAGTCGTGGTAGGAGTCGGCCTCATTGACGAAACGCTTGCCGTTACTGCGTACCGCGAGAAACCCCGGTTTAGCACGCTCAACAAGGTGCGGAAACGCCAGCTGTAGCCCGCTGGAAAGCGAGACGCGGGAGACCGGCGCCCACGCCATCGGGTGCTTAAGCGAGCCGTCAAACTGACCGCCTGCGGTTTCGCCAAGGCGAATGCCATCGCCCTGATTTCCTGGTGGCGCGGCGGAGAAGTGGCCGTAGCCCTGCGCTGCGTGCGGAACCTGCTCGGCCAGTCGCTGTTTATCATGCGGAAAACCGCCGCAGGCCAGTACCACCGCACGGGCCGTAACCTGGATCTCGCCATCATCGCTACTAAGAATGGCGCCGGTCACGCCGTGGGCATCCCTTAATAAACGAGTGACCGGGGCGTTGAGTTGGAAACTCACGTTAGCGTCGAGCGCTGAGCGCAGAAGACGCGCGACCAGCGCGTTGCCGTTGACCAGATGGCGGCCGCGTCCGTGGCGCAGGCGTTGCCAGCCGTGACGCGCCAGGCGACGAGCGGCGTACAGCGCCGAACGCGGTGAGCGCGTCGCGTTAAAGAAGTGCGCCATATCCGTACCGCCCGCAATGCCCATGCCGGCAAGGCTGATGGTCTCCAGCGGTGGACGCAGGCGGTGAAGCCAGTCACCTAGTCCGCGGGCATCGTACGGTTGGGCGGTGACGGAGCGACCACCGGTGGCAAAGCCTGTGTTGTTATGAAAGTCAGGCATTTTGCTACCGGACAGAAACTGCACGGCGGTGTTTTGCCGGAAAAAATTCACCATTTCCGGGCCGTAGCGTAAAAAGGTGCGCAGGCGTGCATCGGCAGGAAGGCCTTCCATCTCGGACTGCAGATAGCTCAGCGGGGCGGCATCGTCTTCTACGATGCCTTCCTCACGGGCCAGCGGGTTTTGCGGGATCCACAGCCAACCGCCCGACCAGGCGCTGGTGCCGCCGATCGTTGACTCTTTTTCGGCAACCAGCACTCGTGCACCGTGCAGTGCGGCGGTGACGGCGGCAGAAAGCCCAGCGGCGCCGGAGCCAATCACCAGCATATCTACCTCTACATGCCTGCTCATGGGAAACTCCTTATTGCAGCGGCGAGAAATCGGTAGGGCGCATCAGCACCGATTCCAGGCGTTCAACCGCCGCCAGTTCGCGGTTTTTCCGTGAGAAGGTCAGCCAGCGCTCGTCCTGGGACATGCGCGCGCGGCGCACCAGACGGTCGTCCAGACTCTCGTAAGCCCAGATATGCACCACCTGATTGACCACGCCGATTTCAGTAAAGAAAAAGCCAATCAGCTTGCCGAGGTGTTCGGTTTGCACCGCAAAGGCGTCGCTTTTGTACAGCGCCAGCCAGTCGGCCATTTTCAGAGGATTGATGGTGTAGGTGCGTTTTTCGTAGATCATGCTGCTTCTCCTGAAGTGAGTGAGGATGCTTGTGTCATATGCATGGCGGCCAGATAGCCGAAGGTGAGCGCTGGGCCGAGGGTGATGCCTGGGCCGGGGTAGGTGCCCGCCATCATCGAATCCATATCGTTACCGACCGCATACAGACCGCCAATAGGCTGGCCTTGCTGGTTGATGACCTGCGCGTCGGCGGTAGTGACCAGCCCGCGTGAAGTGCCTAAGTCACCGGTAAAGAGCTTGATGGCATAGAACGGTGCGCTTAACAGCGGCGCGTTGCAGGCGTTCGGACTGTGCGCCGCATCGCCCATCGCGCGGTTATAGCTGTTACCGCCTTTATGAAATTCCGGATCGCTGCCGCTTGCTGCATGCTGGTTGTAGCGGGAAACGGTGTGCTCAAGCTGCTGCGGGTCTATACCTAACTGCTGCGCCAGTTCGCTCAGACTTTCGGCCTGATGCAGATAACCGGCGTTCACCAACGCGTCGTTGTTAACCGGCGCCGGGCGCGCCAGCCCCAGGCCATAGCGCTTCATCGCCCGGGCATCGCACAACAGGTAGCATGGGGCGTTTTCCGGCTGCTGCTGCATGGCGCTGGCGAAATGGTGGTAAGAGTTTGATTCGTTGACGAAGCGTACGCCGCGTTGGTTAACCGCGATCACCCCCGGTTTGGCACGGTCGGTCACCAGGTGCGGGAAGCGCTCCTCGCTGCCGTCCGGACGTCGCAGTACGGAGACCGGAGCCCAGAAAAAGTTCGACGGTAGATCTGCGCCTTGTCGAGCATCAACGCCAAGTCCCAACTGGAATGCTGCGCCGTCGTTGGTGGCGGGAGACATGGTGTAGTGCTGCTGCGTCGCCGGGCGAAACTGGGGAGCGATGCGCCCGGCGGCAAACCCTCCGGCGGCAAGTACGACGCCACGACGAGCGTGTAATGGCAGCGTTTGGCCATCGCGTTCGATTTCAACCCCGGTCACTCGACCGTTCTGTTCGACCAGCGATTTCACCGTCACGTTAAGTTCCAGCTCCATCCCTTTACGCAGCGCCAGCGTTGCCATGCGGGCAATCAGCGCGTTGCCCATCGCCAGACGGGTTCCTCGGTGATGCCGCAGACGGTCCCGCCCGTAACGGAGTAGTAGCCTGGTGCAGTGACGGAACGAACGCCACGAGCGGCGCATATCGAGGAAGTGCTGAATATCGACGCGGTTTACCATCATGCCGCCAAACAGCAGCATCCCCGGCGGCGGCGAACGCAGGGTGGTAAAGTGTTGGCCCAGCTCGCGGCCATCATATTCTACCACTTCCAGCGCGCGGCCAACGTCCACACCGCCAGGTTCATCCGGATAGTAGTCCGGCGACAGCGGGCGCAGGCTGTATTTCACCGCGCCTTCCTGTTCGAGAAAGGCCAGCGCTTCGCGCCCGGCATGAACGAAGGCGTCAACCATGTCTGGGCGGTAGTTCGCTTCGCCAATGATGGTGCGCAGGTAGGTTTTTATTGCCTCCGGCGAGCCGCTTTTTCCAAGACGACGGGCCTGGTCGGTGTCGTTAATCCACACCGCGCCGCCGGAGATTGCTGATGTCCCGCCAAAATGCGGGGCCTTTTCCAGCATCAGTACCGAGAGACCTTTGCAGCAGGCGGTAACGGCGGCGGCAAAACCCGCCGCGCCGCTGCCAATCACGATCACATCCCAGCTTTTCATGCTGCGGCCTCGTCTGGTTGTTCAATAGCACCGATGAATTGCCCCATCAGCTGCATCTGCGCCAGCGCCATTTCCGGGCCGGTTTGTGTACGGCAACCACGCGCATTGGCAAAGGCCAGCAGCGGGGTGATAACCGGCGCGGTGACGACGTCGGCGACGTGAGTGGCCGCCGTTAATGTCTCCAGCAGATTTTGACTTAGCGGCAGTGCGTCGAAGCCCGCCATGCCAGCGGGAGAGCCGTTGACCAGCAGATCAATCTCCGAGAGCGAGTCGGGAAGGGGAGTGATATGCACGGTAGGGAAATGGGTGGCTAAACGGTTTTCCAGACGCTGACGACTGGCGTCATCGCGGTCATACAGTGCGAGATGGCTGATACCCGCTTCGCACAGTCCCCAGGCGATAGCGCTGCCGACGCCGCCACAACCGGAAAGCAGGGCGCGTTTACCCGCAGGGTTAAAACCGTGAGCTTCTGCCGCGCGCTGGAAACCCACGCCGTCCAGCATGTCACCCTCTAAACGGCCGTCTGCCAGCTTGCGCACCACGTTAACGGCGTTGAGATGGCGAGCGCGGGACGTGAGGGTATCAAGCAGACCGGCCACGCGCTGTTTATGCGGTACGGTAACCAGAATGCCGCTCATATTCTGCCAACCGCGCAGGGCATTCAGGTAATCGGCGACGGCTTCCGGCACGATATCGACCGGGATCATCACCTTGTCCATGCCCTGAGTGGCAAAGTAGTGGTTAAAGTTGTCCGGTGATTTCACCTGGGTAATGGGATGCCCGATAACGGCGACGACCTGAGTAAATCCGCTGACCATTGCTCACCTCGTTTGTTAATAAACTGTTGCTTGAGTATTTCAATGGAAGCAGTGAGCGACAACGCAGAATTCGGACAGGTTGGTTGTTAATCGCACCGGCAGTGCGATAATCGCAGTAATCGACTCCCTCTGTTGCAAAAGTGTGAACAGCTATGCAAAACGAGATTCATCAGCGCGATTTGATCGTCGGGTTGCAAAAAGGGCTGGCGTTGATCCAGCTTTTTTCGAAGGCGAACCCGCGGCTGACGGTGCCGCAGGCGGCGAAAATGAGCGGGTTGACGCAGAGCGCCGCCCGTCGATTTTTCCTGACGCTGGTGCATGACGGCTATCTGGATACCGACGGGCGCTACTACTGGCTGATGGCGAAGACGCTGCGCCTGGGGCAGGCTTATGTTGATTCCGCACAGTTTCCGCGCATGGTGCGGCCTATCGTGGAGTACGTGGCTAGCCGCAGCGAAGAACACGCGTCAGTTGGGGTGATTGATGACAACGAGCTGGTGTATATCGCCCGCAGCAAACACACGCCGTTTAACTCAACCTCTGTGCGATTGGGTGAGCGGGTGCCTATTCACTGCACAGCAGGCGGCAGGTTATGGCTGGCTTCGTTGCCGGAAGCGGAGTGTGAAGCGGTACTGCAGCGCGTGACCCGCGAGCAGCGAACGCCTTACACGGTGACGGATGTACCAACATTGATGGAGCGTATCGCGCAGGTACGCCGTCAGGGATACGCCTCTATTGAGCAGGAGTTTGAGATAGGCATGCTGGTGATAGCCGTACCGCTTGCTGATAGGGAAGGGCTGTACTGGGGGGCGTTGAGTTTGACCAGTCACCAGTCGCGCACCTCGCTGGAGGCGCTGTGCCGGGATCATCTGGATCTGCTGTATAGCGCCCAGGCGATGCTGGTGGGCTAGTCAGGTGAAAAAATTGGGTGCGTTGAGAGTACCTGGCAACATCAGGAGTGGCGGGGATGACTCCCCGCCGGTCTCTTACTTAACAGATTCGTAGGCTGTGAAGACGGCGACCTCCGTATGCCCGCTACGGATACGGACCGCGCAAAGATCTTTGCGCGTAACCAGTACCGACATCACAACGGTAATACAGAGGACAATCAGGGCAACAATCACTACCTTGTTCCGTTTCATAGGCTACTTCTCCTTGACCCGAAGGTCGGTAAGAGGCTAACCTAATGCTGTTGTGTATTAGGGGCCTCAGATTAATGTTAAGCGTCTTGCCGGACGCTGAATGTTATCTGGGGCTTTTGTCTATCTGCCTTTCACATTATGCTCAAGACAAACAGTCTCAAGCACCCGCCGCGATTCTATACCTCTTCTCCTCGAATGAACTGCCTAAACGCTGACCTCGCCGCTATTTAGGAAAACATCAATATTGGGCGCTTTTCTTCAGGCAATAAAAAACCCCGCCGAAGCGAGGTTTTTTCAAACGGTGTCTCTTTACCAGACGTAAGTCAGCAGGTTCTGAGAATTCGGCACCATAAAATCAACGGACATCATCACGGAGAGCGCGGTAATGGCGATGATGGAGAAGCCGAACAGCTTGCGCGCCCAGACCTTATCATCTTCCACTTTGTAACCGCGCAGCGCCATGCCAAGCCACCAGACGCTCACTGCGGCGGCAACGATCAGGTATTTATACCCAGCGTAGCCGCCCAGGGAGAGCATCAATGTGGCCAGAGCAAACGCCACGATGTACAGCGTGATGTGGTTTTTCGCCACTGCAATGCCTTTCACCACCGGAAGAACCGGAATGTTCGCTGCCTGATAATCCTTGAAGCGGAAAATCGCGATAGCGTAGGAGTGAGGCATCTGCCACAGGCTGAAGATCGCCAGCAGAATCAGTGCGCCGCTGTCGAAATCACCGGTCACTGCGCAGTAGCCAATCACCGGCGGCGCAGCGCCGGAGAGTGAACCAATCAGCGTGCCGTAAACGGAGTGGCGTTTCATGTACAGGCTGTAAACGCCGACATAAACCACAAACCCCATTACCCCCAGCCAGCAGGCGAGGGGATTGGCGCCGAACCACAGCAGCATGAAGCCAGCGAGACCCAGCAAGGTGGCGTAGACCAGTGACGTTTTTGGCGCAATCAGTCCCTTAACCAGCACTCGGTTCTTCGTTCGCTCCATCTTACGGTCGATGTCACGATCGATATAGTTGTTGAAAACACAACCCGAGGCGACCACCAGGGACACGCCGATCAACGTCCAGGCGAACAGCGGATAGTCGATGTGACCTTTGGAGGCCAGCAGGAAACCGCCGATCACGGAGATCAGGTTGCCAAAAATGATGCCAGGCTTCGTTACTTGCAGGTATCGCTTAAACATACTCGCCGCTCTTAGTGAACCATCATGTTGTAGTTCAGGTTCCACATAATCCAGATGGAGCCCACCACCACGATGGCAATGATTATCACGGTAAAGACAAACGCGGTCAGGTTCCAGCCTTCGTCAGACTTGCTGTTCATGTGCAGGAAGTACACCAGGTGCACCACAATCTGCACGACAGCGGTGACCAGAATGGTCCCCAGAATCGCCGCATGCGACGCGCTGCCGGTCATCACCATCCAGAACGGGATCACCGTCAGGATGATAGACAGGATGAAACCTGTCATGTACGACTTCACGCTGCCGTGGGATGCGCCGCTGTGATCGTTAGAATGACTCATTACATTGCCCCCATCAGGTAAACAACGGAGAACACACAGATCCACACTACGTCCAGGAAGTGCCAGAACAGGCTCAGGCACAGGATACGAGTACGGTTAGTGCTGGTCAGGCCGCGGCGGGAAATCTGCACCATCAGCACGGCCATCCAGATAAGACCGGAGGTGACGTGCAGACCGTGAGTCCCTACCAGTGCGAAGAACGCTGACAGGAAGCCGCTGCGATCCGGGCCCATACCTTCAACAATCAGGTGATGGAATTCATAGATTTCCATCGCGATGAACCCTGCACCAAAGAGGAAGGTCAGGGCGAGCCAGGAAACAACCTGGCTCTTGTTGTTTTTGTACATGGCGATAGCCGCCATGCCGTAGGTGATGGAGCTGAACAGCAGCAGTGCGGTTTCAACCAGAACGAACGGCAGCTCGAAGATATCTTTACCTGCCGGGCCGCCAGCCGTGCCGTTCACCAGAACGGCATAGGTAGCGAACAGGGTGGCGAAGATGATGCAGTCGCTCATCAGGTAGATCCAGAAGCCGAAGATCTTCATCGGCCCTGTATCGTGGTGCCCGTGTTCGTGCGCGTGGGCGTTATGCGCCAGAGTATCAGTTGCCATTTTTCAGCCCTGCCTTAGAAATCTCATCGAAATGCTGATTTTCCAGTTTTTCGACTTCTGCAACCGGCACGTAGTAATCCACGTCCTCGTCAAAGCTTTTGATAATCCAGGTAATCACGATGCCTGCGAAGCCGACAATCGCCAACCACCAGATATGCCAGATCATGGCGAAACCAAAGATGGTTGCGAAGGCGGCAATCACAATGCCCGCGCCGCTGTTTTTCGGCATATGAATTTCTTCATAGTGAGCCGGCTGCTTGTACGCTTCACCTTTCTCTTTCATTTCCCAGAATGCATCGCGTTCGTGAATCTGCGGCACAATGGCAAAGTTGTAGAACGGAGGAGGAGAAGAGGTTGCCCACTCCAGCGTACGGCCGCCCCATGGGTCACCGGTCAGGTCGCGGTTCTGCTCGCGGTCGCGAATAGAGACGTAGAACTGAATCAGCTGGCACAGGATACCGCAGGCAATCAGCGCCGCACCGCATGCTGCAACAACCAGCATTGGGTGGAACTGCGGGTCAATCTGCTGGCTCAGGCGACGGGTCATACCCATGAAGCCCAGCACGTACAGCGGCATGAAGGCGACGAAGAAGCCGATGATCCAGAACCAGAAAGCACGGATGCCCCAGGTTTCGTTCAGCGTGAAGCCAAAGGCTTTCGGCCACCAGTAGGTCAGACCTGCGAAGCAACCAAATACGACGCCGCCGATGATAACGTTATGGAAGTGCGCAATCAGGAACAGGCTGTTGTGCAGCACGAAGTCCGCGCCCGGCACTGCCAGCAGAACGCCGGTCATACCGCCGACCGAGAAGGTCACGATAAAGCCGATGGTCCACATCATTGCTGAGTTGAAGACGATACGCCCCTGATACATGGTGAACAGCCAGTTGAAGATCTTCACCCCGGTAGGGATGGCGATGATCATCGTGGTAATACCGAAGAAGGCGTTTACGTTCGCGCCCGCACCCATGGTGAAGAAGTGGTGCAGCCAAACGATGAACGACAGGATGGTAATACACACGGTCGCCCACACCAGTGAGGTGTAACCGAACAGGCGTTTACGCGAGAAGGTTGCTGCAACTTCAGAGAACACACCGAAGACAGGCAGAACCAGAATGTACACTTCCGGGTGACCCCAGGCCCAAATCAGGTTGATGTACATCATCATGTTGCCGCCCATATCGTTGGTAAAGAAATGGGTGCCCAGATAGCGATCCAGGGTCAGCAGCGCGATGGTAACCGTCAGAATTGGGAAGGAGGCGATAATCAGGATGTTGGCGCACAGAGATGCCCAGGTAAATACCGGCATCTTGAACATCGTCATTCCTGGTGCACGCATCTTGATGATGGTCACGAAGAAGTTAATACCAGTCAGCGTTGTACCAATACCGGAGAGCTGCAGCGCCCAAATCCAGTAATCGACACCTACGCCCGGACTGTACTCTATTCCCGAGAGCGGCGGATAGGCCAGCCAACCGGTCTGAGCAAATTCACCAACGCCCAGGGACAGGTTAACCAGAACCACACCGACAACGGTGAACCAGAAGCTCAGGTTGTTCAGGAATGGGAACGCTACGTCGCGCGCACCGATCTGCAGTGGAACCACCAGGTTCATCAGACCGATAACGAACGGCATCGCCACGAAGAAGATCATGATGACGCCGTGGGCGGTAAAGATCTGGTCGTAGTGATGCGGTGGTAGGAACCCAGCTTCCCCGGCCGAGGCCAGAACCTGCTGGCTACGCATCATCACGGCATCGGCAAAGCCACGCAGCAGCATGACGATAGCAACGATGACATACATGATGCCCAGCTTTTTGTGGTCGACGGAGGTCAGCCACTCGTTCCATAGATAGGACCACTTACCGAAGTAAGTGATGGCCGCCAGGAGAGCGAGTCCCCCGACGATAATGGCAGCCACCGTAACCACGATAATGGGTTCGTGGTAGGGCACTGCATCCAGTGTCAGTTTTCCGAACATCGTATTCTTCCTCGGCCCCTTAGTGAGCGGATTCCGCGTGGCTCATGTCCATGCCTTCCATTCCTTCGTGCGATGCGTGTTCGCCTTCTGGTTTGGTCATGTCCATGCTCTTGCCGTGATCCATGAATTTGCTGGTCACTGCTTTAAACAAATCTGGTTTCACGCTGGAGAAGTACTCCACCTTGTTATATTCGCTCGGTGCAGCCAATTTCTCGAAGGTAGCCATGTCATCCATGGTGTTCGGAGATTGTTTCGCTTTCGCGACCCACTGATCGAATGCGGCACGATCCGGCGTAGCAATGGCTTTGAACTTCATTCCAGAGAAGCCCTGGCCGCTATAGCTAGCAGAGATACCATCGTAGATACCTGCTTCGTTAGCGATCAGATGCAGGTTGGTCTGCATACCGGCCATCGCGTAAATCTGGCTGCCCAGACGCGGGATAAAGAAGGAGTTCATCACGGAGTTAGAGGTCACTTTGAACTGCACCGGAACGTTCGCCGGGAAGGCGATTTCGTTAACGGTAGCAATGCCCTGCTCCGGGTAGATGAAGAACCATTTCCAGTCCATGGAAACCACTTCGATAGTGATTGGTTTCTCATCATGAGCCAGTGGTTTGCTCGGTTCTAAAGCGTGAGTGGTTTTCCAGGTCAGTACGGCGAGGAAGATGATGATAAGAATTGGCACGGTCCAGACCACAGCTTCCACTTTATTGGAGTGTGACCAGTTCGGGCTATACTTCGCATCTTTATTGCTCGCACGATACTTCCAGGCGAAACCAACGGCCATTAAGACGGCCGGGATTACGACGATCATCATCAGGCCGAAAGCCGTCAGAATCAGCGAACGCTGCTCCAGTCCAATCTGTCCTTTGGGGTCAAGAAGTGCAGAATCACAACCACTGAGTAATACAGTGCCGGCGATTAATGACAACCATCCCAAGTTTTTATTGTATTTCCTGAGTCTCATGTAACGACCTCAATTCCACGGGGTGTTGGTGGCGTTTAAAGTGTGGGGTCATTTTACGGGAAGGTTACATTACTGTAAACATCATTAGGGCTCTGTCAGTTATGTGTTACCGGGTTCTGCCGCACCTGTCACAGATGTTGCTAAATGTGTCTATTTTCCGAGCGGAAAGCCCATCTGGCGGGCGTTATAACGAAAGGGGGTATGGGGAGGTGGGGGAGATGGCAATTGGTATAACCATTGCCAAAAATACACAAATAATTAACAATTAATCATCAAAAAATAGACAACTCAAAAACGAAAAATTAATTGTTCTGGTGCTGAATCGGTTAAAGAAATAAAGCACATTTTAGACGTTCCAATAATTTCCAGAATTCTAAAGCGCACAAAAGCACAAATATTTTTTTTTACATACGATGTAAGCGTTATTATTACGCGTCGTGATTACAACGTAGACTTCACATTTTCCGCTTATTTTATTGGAACTGCGTTTTACGCAGGGCAAGGTAGTCCAGCAGGCAGCCGTAAATAATGCCGATAAAGGCAATCACGACGCCTATCTCGAGTACGATTTCGGACCATTGAATGGCGGTGAGGTTCAGGGCATTTGCCAGCAGCATCACCAGCCAGACTCCCAGCAGCACGGCACCCAGCATCAGCAGACGTAGCGCGAATCGGTAGGCGCCCGCATAGCTATCACGCGGCATAAATTGTTCGGTTCGCTGAGTATATTCCAGGGTCTGACGGCAGATAAGCAGCAACAGAATGCCCGGTACGGCGGCAAACACCGAGAAAAGATAGAACGTCGGCCAACCGTGCGCTTCGACAAACCAGCCCGCAATTGGCCCTACGTAGACACGGCCGACGGCGGACAGCGCCGACAGCAGCGCAAACTGGGTGGCAGAAAACGATTTATTACACAGCGTCATCAACAGTGCGACGAATGCCGCCGTACCCATGCCGCCGCACAGGTTTTCAAAGAAGACCGCAGCCGCCATCGAATAAATATGCTTATCCGTGACCGAAAGCGCCCAGTAGCCAGCGTTTGACACGCCCTGCAAAATGCCAAAGATCAGCAGCGCGCGGAACAGCGTCAGGCGCTGCATTAACACGCCGCCGTACAGCGCGCCGACAATGGTGGCAAACAGGCCGAGGGTTTTATTCACCATCCCGACCTGGCCGGCGTCAAACCCCACGCCGCGGATCAAGAAGGTGGTAGTCAGGCTCATGGCGAAGGCGTCGCCGAGCTTATACATCACGATGAGCAGCAGAATGAGCCAGGCGTTGTTGCGGCCGAAGAAATCTTTAAGCGGTTGTACCACCGCTTGCTCAAGGCTTTTCGGAACCGGAATAACGTCGCTCGGTTCAGGGGCCAGCAGCGTGGCGATAATGCATGGCACTAGCAGCGCCGCCATTAGCCAGTACATGCCCTGCCAGCCCAGCCATTTATCGGCCAGCCATAGCGCCAGCCCGCCGGAAACCAACATCCCCAGACGATAGCCCAACACGCTAATCGCCGCGCCCGCGCCGCGCTCTTCCGCTGGAAGCACATCGGTTTTCCAGGCGTCGAAAACGATATCCTGCGAGGCGGAGCAGAACGCGATAATCACCGCCAGCGCCGCCATCCAGCGTAGCTGCGTGGAGGGCTCAAGGAAGCCCATCGCAGCAATGGCGATAAGCAGCAAACATTGTGTCGTCAACAGCCAGCCGCGACGACGCCCTAAAAACGGCGGCGTGTAGCGGTCCATGACCGGTGACCAGAGAAACTTAAAGACGTATGCCTGGCCGACAAGCGAGAAAAAGCCGATGGTTTTCAGATCGATATTTTCGACCGTCATCCACGCCTGCATCGTCCCTGAGGTCAGGGCGAGCGGTAAGCCGGAAGCAAAGCCAAGAATCAGCAGAATGGCTGATTTCGGTTGCTGAAAAATGCGGAGATAGTGACCAGACATAGTGTTATACGTTCAGACCCGGCCTAAGCCGGGTCTGTGACGGGATTAGCGAGCGTTCTGCTTGATGAAATCGTGGATAGAGGTGTCCTGTGCCATATCGGCGATGGTATCGCCCAGCACGCTATCAACGGTATCGGAAATGTTTTTGTTGGAAGCCTGGAATGCGCCTTCAACGGAGTAGTTAGAACGGTAGTTTTTGGTCATCTTGTTACCGTTAGCGGCGGTCGCGATGATAGCGATATCGGCTTTGGTAGAGATGTTGTAACGCACGTTACCCTGGGAAACGTCGGCATACAGCTGATTAACGATAATCTGCAGATTTACCGCACCGTTCGGGCCAATCATATAGCCGCGCGCGGTCATCTGTTTTTCCAGCACTTCCTGCATCAGGAAACGCAGGTCGCGGGAAGCGGTCAGGGTAACCAACTGGTTGTTACGGGTGACTTTGGCCAGCGCCTGATCCTGACGCTGGTCAGCGCCGGTGATGCTAACGGTCACGCCCATCAGGCTTGGATCCTGCTGAGGCAGGGTGATTTTTGGTGACACTTCAACCGTGGTCGGAGGCGTTGCGCATCCTGCCAGCATAAACAGTGCTACCAGTGGGAAGAGGATTTTTTTTAACATGTTAGGGGTCTCAAACGCATTGTTTACTGAAAATTCCCGCCATCATAACATCGCCATCGGTCAGGGGAAGTAGGCAATGCATGTAATTTCATCGTGTTGGTGTTTTTCTGCGCTCGCGAACAATCTGCGGCAGGATTTCAGATGAGAAGCGATTGTAAAAGACGTTAACTTCATCTACTTGACAAATAAAAGGGTGCGAACGCTAATTTTTTGTTGCCTTTGTGTAATGTAATCAGTAAAAGCGGCTAACATTTAAAGGGATAGGCGGCATCTTAACGTTGTCGGAGGAGTAATATCATGATGATGCGTGAACAAATCGAAGAAAAACTGAGGGCAGCGTTTGAACCTGTTTTCCTGGAAGTCGTAGACGAAAGCTACCGCCACAACGTACCGGCCGGTTCTGAGAGCCACTTTAAAGTTGTGCTGGTGAGCGATAAGTTTACCGGGGAACGTTTTCTGAATCGTCATCGGATGATCTACGGAACGTTAACAGAGGAGTTTGCGTCCACCGTCCATGCGCTGGCATTGCATACTTATACGCGAAAAGAGTGGGAAGGTTTGCAAGATACCGTCATTACCTCACCGCCATGCCGCGGAGCGGGTACTATCGCGTAGAAAAGGCATTTGCAACACGGAACTTTTCCAGTATGTTGCGTACAGATTATGAGAAAACGGCCTGCGGGCCGTTTTGTTTTGTCTGAATTTTGAGCTATTTCGACAGCGTTCAGACAAAAATTAGCCGGGAATTGTGAAAAATGCCGCAGCAACGCGTGATAACCGTTCTCGACTCATAAAAGTGATGCCGCTATAATGCTGCGTCTTATTTTTCGGAATGTCTTCGGGATGATTCTGACGACAGGGAATGTGATTGATTACGAGAGCATCCCAGGTCCGCAACGCCAGCTTTTCGAGCTTGCGGAGTAGAGTTGACCGAGCACTGTGATTTTTTTGAGGTAACAAGATGCAAGTTTCAGTTGAAACCACTCAGGGCCTTGGCCGCCGTGTAACGATTACTATCGCTGCTGACAGCATCGAGACCGCTGTAAAAAGCGAGCTGGTCAACGTAGCGAAAAAAGTACGCATTGACGGTTTCCGTAAAGGTAAAGTACCGATGAATGTTGTTGCTCAGCGTTATGGCGCTTCCGTGCGTCAGGACGTTCTGGGTGACCTGATGAGCCGCAACTTCGTTGACGCGATCATCAAAGAGAAGATCAATCCAGCTGGCGCGCCTAACTACGTTCCAGGTGAATACAAGCTGGGTGAAGATTTCACCTACGCAGTAGAATTCGAAGTGTACCCAGAAGTTGAACTGCAGGGTCTGGACGCTATCGAAGTTGAAAAACCAGTCGTTGAAGTGACCGAAGCTGACGTTGACGGCATGCTGGACACTCTGCGTAAGCAGCAGGCAACCTGGAAAGACAAAGACGGCGTTGTTGACGCTGAAGACCGCGTTACCGTTGACTTCTCCGGCTCTGTAGACGGCGAAGAATTCGAAGGCGGCAAAGCGACTGATTTCGTACTGGCAATGGGCCAGGGTCGTATGATCCCAGGCTTTGAAGACGGTATCAAAGGTCACAAAGCAGGCGAAGAGTTCGTTATCGACGTTACCTTCCCAGAAGAATACCACGCTGAAAACCTGAAAGGTAAAGCGGCTAAATTCGCGATTACCCTGAAGAAAGTTGAAGAGCGTGAACTGCCAGAACTGACTGCAGAATTCATCAAACGTTTCGGCGTTGAAGATGGTTCCGTTGAAGGCCTGCGCGCTGAAGTGCGTAAAAACATGGAACGCGAACTGAAAGGCGCGGTACGTAACCGCGTTAAATCTCAGGCAATCGAAGGTCTGGTAAAAGCGAACGAAATCGACGTTCCTGCTGCCCTGATCGACAGCGAAATCGACGTTCTGCGCCGTCAGGCTGCACAGCGTTTCGGTGGCAACCAGCAGCAAGCGATGGAACTGCCTCGCGAACTGTTCGAAGAGCAGGCTAAACGCCGCGTAGTTGTTGGCCTGCTGCTGGGCGAAGTGATTCGTACCCACGAGCTGAAAGCTGACGAAGCACGCGTTGCTACCCTGATCGAAGAAATGGCTTCCGCCTACGAAGATCCGAAAGAAGTTATTGAATTCTACAGCAAAAACAAAGAGCTGATGGAAAACATGCGCAGTGTCGCTCTGGAAGAACAGGCTGTTGAAGCGGTTCTGGAAAAAGCGAAAGTGACTGAAAAAGCAACTTCCTTCAATGAACTGATGAACCAGCAGGCGTAATTTCGCTTACCGGTTTACGGTTTTGAGAAAAACCCGTTGCCTTTTGGTGACGGGTTTTTTTATTGCAGTAATAACCAAAGCTTGCGTGATAAAACGGCTTTTCGGTGTTAGCGTATCAACAAAATATTGTTATGCTTGAAATAGGGTAAGATCGTACCCATTACTGAGGGAACGAATCACTCGCCGCATCTCTATAATTAGCAGGCTGTGGCTATTTTATTTATTATCCAGGAGACGGAAATGTCATACAGTGGCGAACGAGATAATTTTGCACCCCACATGGCCCTGGTGCCGATGGTCATTGAACAGACCTCACGTGGCGAACGTTCTTTTGATATCTACTCCCGTCTACTTAAAGAGCGCGTAATCTTTCTGACCGGTCAGGTCGAAGACCACATGGCAAACCTGATTGTGGCGCAAATGCTGTTTCTGGAAGCGGAAAACCCGGAAAAAGACATTTATCTGTACATCAACTCCCCAGGCGGCGTGATCACTGCAGGGATGTCTATTTATGACACCATGCAGTTTATCAAGCCGGATGTCAGCACCATCTGTATGGGGCAAGCGGCATCGATGGGCGCGTTCCTGCTGACGGCAGGCGCAAAAGGTAAGCGCTTCTGCTTACCAAACTCCCGCGTAATGATTCACCAGCCGCTGGGCGGTTATCAGGGCCAGGCGACGGATATCGAAATCCACGCCCGTGAGATCCTGAAGGTGAAAGGACGCATGAATGAGCTTATGGCGCACCATACTGGCAAATCTCTGGAGCAGATTGAGAGCGACACTGAACGTGACCGCTTCCTGTCCGCTTCTGAAGCCGTCGAGTATGGCCTGGTTGACTCAATTTTGAGCAAACGTAACTAATGTCATGACGGCACGTGCCGCTGCACGGTATATACTACTAAGGGCGGCACAACGCTTGCGTAGCAGCTTGCGCTTAAGAATGGCATTTGCGTCGTCATATGCGGCACAAAGAACTTAAAAAGAGGTTTTGACTCATGACAGATAAACGCAAAGATGGCTCGGGCAAACTGTTGTACTGCTCTTTTTGCGGCAAAAGCCAGCACGAAGTGCGTAAGCTCATCGCCGGCCCATCCGTGTATATCTGCGACGAATGCGTCGACTTATGTAACGACATCATTCGCGAAGAGATTAAAGAAGTGGCGCCGCATCGTGAACGCAGTGCTCTGCCGACGCCACACGAAATTCGCCACCACTTAGATGACTATGTTATCGGTCAGGAACAGGCGAAAAAGGTGCTGGCCGTTGCGGTCTACAACCACTACAAACGTCTGCGTAACGGTGATACCAACAACGGTGTTGAGCTCGGCAAAAGTAACATTCTGCTGATTGGCCCAACCGGTTCCGGTAAAACCCTGCTGGCCGAAACGCTGGCACGCCTGCTGGACGTTCCGTTCACCATGGCTGATGCAACCACCCTGACCGAAGCTGGTTACGTGGGTGAAGACGTTGAAAACATTATTCAAAAACTGCTGCAGAAGTGCGACTACGACGTACAGAAAGCCCAGCGCGGTATTGTTTACATCGATGAAATCGACAAGATTTCTCGTAAGTCTGACAACCCGTCGATTACTCGTGACGTGTCCGGCGAAGGCGTACAGCAGGCGCTGCTGAAGCTGATTGAAGGCACCGTAGCGGCCGTTCCGCCGCAGGGTGGCCGTAAACATCCGCAGCAGGAGTTCCTGCAGGTTGATACCTCGAAGATCCTCTTTATCTGCGGCGGCGCGTTTGCTGGTCTGGATAAAGTGATCGGTAACCGCGTTGAAACCGGTTCGGGTATTGGCTTTGGCGCAACGGTGAAATCTAAAACGGATAAAGCCAGCGAAGGCGAACTGCTGACCCAGGTTGAGCCAGAAGATCTGATCAAATTTGGTCTGATCCCTGAGTTCATCGGCCGTCTGCCGGTGGTTGCAACCCTGACTGAACTGAGCGAAGAAGCGCTGATTCAGATCCTCAAAGAGCCGAAAAACGCCCTGACCAAGCAGTATCAGGCGCTGTTTAACCTCGAAGGTGTGGATCTGGAATTCCGTGACGAAGCGCTGGACGCTATCGCCAAGAAAGCAATGGCGCGTAAAACCGGTGCTCGTGGTCTGCGTTCTATCGTTGAAGCCGCACTGCTCGAAACCATGTACGATCTGCCTTCTATGGAAGACGTCGAAAAAGTGGTTATCGACGAGTCGGTGATTGCCGGTCAAAGCGAACCGCTGCTGATTTACGGCAAGCCGGAAGCGCAGCAGGCATCTGGCGAATAATTCACCAGATCATACAATCAGTTAATCAAAAAGGGGGGATTTTATCTCCCCTTTTATTTTTCCGTATTCATGGCGTTGAATGTGTGGAATACATCCCCATATACTGGTTACATGTTAATGGTTGTGTGAAGCACAGTCGCATGACCAGTTTACCTGGCGGACACTAAACTAAGAGAGAGCTCTATGAATCCTGAGCGTTCTGAACGCATTGAAATCCCCGTATTGCCGTTGCGCGATGTGGTGGTTTATCCGCACATGGTCATCCCCTTATTTGTAGGGCGGGAAAAATCTATCCGTTGTCTGGAAGCGGCCATGGATCATGATAAAAAAATCATGCTGGTCGCGCAGAAAGATGCTTCAACGGATGAGCCGGGTGTAAACGATCTTTTCACCGTCGGGACCGTGGCCTCTATTTTACAAATGCTGAAGCTGCCTGACGGTACGGTCAAAGTACTGGTTGAAGGGCTGCAGCGTGCGCGTATCTCTACGCTCTCTGATAACGGCGAACACTTCTCCGCGAAAGCAGAGTACCTGGAATCGCCGGCGATTGAAGAGCGCGAGCAGGAAGTGCTGGTACGCACCGCAATCGGTCAGTTTGAAGGCTATATCAAGCTGAACAAAAAAATCCCACCAGAAGTGCTGACGTCGCTGAACAGCATCGACGATCCTGCACGCCTGGCGGATACCATCGCGGCCCACATGCCGTTGAAGCTGGCAGATAAACAGTCCGTACTCGAGATGTCCGACATCAATGAGCGCCTGGAATATCTGATGGCGATGATGGAGTCAGAAATCGATCTGCTGCAGGTTGAGAAACGTATTCGCAACCGCGTGAAAAAGCAGATGGAAAAATCTCAGCGTGAGTACTATCTGAACGAGCAAATGAAAGCCATTCAGAAAGAACTCGGCGAGATGGACGAAGTTCCTGACGAAAACGAAGCGCTGAAGCGTAAGATCGACGCGGCGAAGATGCCGAAAGAGGCGAAAGAGAAAACCGAAGCCGAACTGCAAAAGCTGAAAATGATGTCGCCGATGTCAGCAGAAGCGACCGTGGTTCGCGGTTATATCGACTGGATGGTGCAGGTGCCGTGGAATACGCGCAGTAAGGTCAAAAAAGACCTTCGCCAGGCGCAGGAAATCCTCGATACCGACCATTACGGCCTCGAGCGCGTCAAAGACCGTATTCTTGAGTATCTCGCGGTTCAAAGCCGTGTGAACAAGCTGAAAGGGCCAATCCTGTGCCTGGTAGGGCCTCCTGGTGTGGGTAAAACCTCTCTGGGGCAGTCTATTGCTCAGGCGACCGGACGTAAATACGTTCGTATGGCGCTGGGCGGCGTGCGTGACGAAGCGGAAATCCGCGGTCACCGTCGCACCTACATCGGCTCTATGCCGGGTAAACTGATCCAGAAAATGGCCAAAGTGGGCGTTAAAAACCCGCTGTTCCTGCTCGATGAAATCGACAAAATGTCTTCGGACATGCGCGGTGACCCGGCCTCCGCTCTGCTGGAAGTGCTTGATCCAGAACAGAACGTAGCGTTCAGCGATCACTACCTGGAAGTGGATTACGATCTCAGCGACGTGATGTTCGTGGCGACCTCGAACTCCATGAACATTCCAGCGCCGCTGCTTGATCGTATGGAAGTGATCCGTCTGTCCGGTTATACCGAAGACGAGAAGCTGAACATTGCTAAACGTCACTTGCTGCCGAAGCAGATCGAACGTAACGCCCTGAAAAAAGGCGAGCTGACGGTAGACGATAGCGCGATTGTTGGCATCATCCGTTACTACACCCGTGAAGCGGGCGTTCGTAGCCTGGAACGTGAAATTTCGAAACTGTGCCGTAAAGCGGTTAAACAGCTGCTGCTGGATAAAGAGCTGAAGCACATCGATATTAACGGCGACAACCTTCACGACTATCTCGGCATTCAGCGCTTCGACTATGGTCGCGCGGATGAAGAAAACCGCGTTGGTCAGGTTACCGGCCTGGCGTGGACGGAAGTGGGCGGCGATCTGCTGACTATCGAAACCGCCTGTGTACCGGGTAAAGGCAAACTGACCTACACCGGCTCTTTAGGTGAAGTGATGCAGGAGTCCATTCAGGCTGCGCTGACCGTGGTGCGCGCGCGCGCAGAAAAACTGGGCATCAACCCAGATTTCTACGAAAAACGCGATATTCACGTTCACGTACCGGAAGGGGCTACGCCGAAAGACGGCCCAAGTGCGGGTATCGCGATGTGTACCGCGCTGGTTTCCTGCCTGACCGGTAACCCGGTGCGTGCAGACGTGGCGATGACAGGGGAAATTACCCTGCGTGGCCTGGTGCTGCCAATCGGTGGTCTGAAGGAAAAACTGCTCGCAGCACACCGTGGCGGCATTAAGACTGTTCTGATTCCTGATGAGAACAAACGCGATCTGGAAGAGATTCCGGACAACGTTCTGGCCGATCTGGAGATTCATCCGGTTAAGCGCATCGAGGAAGTTCTGGCGCTAGCGCTGCAAAATGAGCCGTCTGGCATGCAGGTTGTAAGCGCAAAATAGTGACCTCGCGCAAAGAGCGTTAATAAAAACAAGGCTGGCAAGCGTAAACTGACTTGCCAGCCTTTTTTTGTCTCGCTAATTTAGACGGCTGGCAGGTGTGTCGATGACGACGGGTGTTGTAAGGGCATGGGAGTCCTGATATAACTGCTCCGCGATTGCATCGTGAAGGATTCAGGTGCGATATAAATAATAAAGAGAGGAAGAGAACAGTGAATAAATCTCAACTGATTGACAAGATTGCTGCTGGCGCGGATATCTCCAAAGCTGCAGCTGGACGTGCGTTAGATGCTTTAATTGCTTCTGTTACTGAATCTCTGCAGGCAGGGGATGATGTTGCACTGGTAGGTTTTGGTACCTTTGCTGTTAAAGAGCGTGCTGCCCGTACTGGCCGTAACCCTCAGACTGGTAAAGAGATCACTATCGCCGCTGCTAAAGTACCAGCGTTCCGTGCAGGTAAAGCACTGAAAGACGCGGTAAACTGATCGCTTTCCCGCGTAGGGAATGTGGCACAGTACAAGGGCGCATCATCTGATGTGCCTTTTTTTATGGCTTATTGTGTACTTTTAAGCGTTTATATTCGGTGTCATGCTGACAAGCGCCCTGGTTTCTTGTCAAAATAGCGGCCACACGTGCTATGCTGCACGAGGTATTTGTCACCTACAGCGGAGTGTTGTTACACCATGATGGACAATTTACGCACGGCAGCCAACAGCGTCGTGATCAAAGTCATTTTCGGGCTCATTATCGTGTCGTTCATTTTGACCGGCGTGAGTGGTTACCTGATCGGCGGTAACAATAATTTTGCCGCAAAAGTGAATGGCCAGGAAATTGGCCGCGGCCAGTTTGAAAATGCCGTTGCTAGCGAGCGTAACCGCATGCAGCAGCAGCTTGGCGACCAGTACTCAGAGCTGGCGGCCAACGAAAACTACATCAAAACGATGCGTCAGCAGGTGCTGAACCGCCTGATCGACGAATCGCTGCTGGATCAGTACGCGAAGACTTTAGGTCTTAGCATCAGCGATGAGCAGGTGCGTAAAGCGATTTTCGCCACCCCCGCTTTCCAGACCGACGGCAAATTTGATAACACCCGCTACAACGCGCTGGTGAATCAGATGGGCATGACGGCGGATCAATACGCGCAGGCGCTACGTAACCAACTGACGACCCAACAGCTGATTAACGCCGTTGCCGGTACCGACTTTATGCTGCCGGGCGAAACCGACCAGTTGGCCGAACTGGTTGCGCAGCAGCGTCTGGTTCGCGAAGCAACGATCGGCGTGAATGCGCTGGCGGCGAAGCAGCAGGTTTCCGATCAGGAAGTTTCTAGCTACTACGAGCAGAACAAGAGCCAGTTTGTGGCGCCGGAGCAGTTCCGCGTGAGCTACATCAAGCTGGACGCTACCTCCATGAGCGAGCCTGTTTCTGACAACGACATTCAGTCTTACTACGACCAGCATCAGGATCAGTTCACTCAGCCGCAGCGTGACCGTTACAGCGTGATTCAGACCAAAACTGAAGCGGATGCGAAAGCGGTACTGGACGCCCTGAACAAAGGCGCTGACTTCGCTGCTCTGGCAAAAGAGAAATCTGCTGACATCATCTCCGCACGTAACGGCGGCGATATGGGTTGGCTGGAAGCCTCTACCACGCCTGACGAGCTGAAAAATGCCGGCCTGAAAGAAAAAGGCCAACTGTCCGGCGTGATCAAATCCTCCGTGGGCTTCCTGGTCGCGCGTCTTGACGACGTACAGGCTGCACAGGTGAAACCGCTGGCTGACGTGCGCAAAGAGATTGCGGACAAAGTGAAGCAGGAAAAATCACTCGACGCTTACTATGCACTGCAGCAGAAGGTGAGCGATGCGGCGAGCAACGACAACGACTCTCTGGCGGGTGCAGAGCAGGCGGCTGGCGTGAAAGCGGTTGAGACCGGTTGGTTTGACCGTAACAGCCTGCCGGCCGAGCTGAACTTCAAGCCGGTATCTGAGGCTATCTTCAACGGTGGTCTGGTTGGCGAGAACGGCATGCCGGGCAGCAACTCAGACATCATCACCGTTGACGGCGACCGCGCCTTCGTCATTCGCGTGAGAGAGCACAAAGCCGAAGCGGTGAAACCGCTGGCGGAAGTGAAAGCGCAGGTGACCGATATCGTTAAGCACAACAAAGCAGAACAGCAGGCCAAACTGGATGCTGAAAAACTGCTGGTGGCGCTGAAAGACGGTAAAGGCGACGACGCGATGAAAGCGGCAGGCCTGACCTTTAGCGCCAGCAAAACCCTGAGCCGTGCCGGTCAGGATCCGCTGAGCCAGGCTGCCTTCGCACTGCCGCTGCCGCAGAAAGACAAACCAAGCTACGGTATCGGCAACGATATGCAGGGCAACGTGGTTCTGCTGGCGCTGGACGAAGTGAAAGCGGGCGAAATGCCGGAAGCGCAGAAGAAAGCGATGGTTCAGGGTATTACCCAGAACAACGCGCAAATCGCCTTTGAAGCGATGATGAACAACCTGCGTAAATCCGCGAAGATTAAGCTCGGCGACATCATTGACCAGCAGCAATAATCGGAATTCGCTTCGCATAATTTTGTAATGCGATGTACATATCAAAGGCCGCTTTCGCGGCCTTTTCCACATTTGAAATCTGCCTTTTGAACCGTTTCGCGCTAACCGTTATGGTGCTTTCGCTATCAATCAACAAGGAGAAATCAAGATGAAACGTGGAATCAAAATGTCTGTTATGGCGGCGGTACTGGCGTGTGCGGGGATGAGCTTTAGCGTTCAGGCGGCAGCGCCTGCTGCGGCGAAAACGCAGGCGGCGCAGACAAAAGCCAGTGCGGATACCGGAGAGCAGGTGAAGGCCGCGCCTGCCGCTAAAACGGCGGAAGATGAAGGGACCAGGGTCAGCATCAATACCGCGTCGGCTGAGGCGTTAGCGCAGGCGATGAACGGCGTAGGGTTGAAAAAGGCGCAGGCCATCGTTAGCTATCGTGAAGAGTATGGCCCGTTCAAAACGGTGGACGATCTCAAGCAGGTGCCGGGAATGGGTAGCTCGCTCGTTGAGCGTAATCTGGCACACCTCACGCTTTAATTTGCATCAAGTGTTTGCACTCGTCTGAAAATTTGCCAGACTAAAGAGGTCATACCAGTGGTGTGACCTCTGACTCTATGTAAAAACAAAATAATAAGGCTATGGCGCTATGCAGACACAAATCAAAGTTCGCGGTTATCACCTGGACGTCTATCAGCACGTTAACAACGCTCGCTATCTGGAGTTTCTTGAAGAGGCCCGCTGGGATGGGCTGGAGAGCAGCGCGGGGTTCCAGTGGATGAGTGCGAACCACATCGCCTTTGTGGTGGTGAATATCAATATTAATTACCGTCGTCCGGCGGTGCTGGGCGATCTGCTGACGGTGACCAGCAAGGTGCAGCAATTGAACGGTAAAAGCGGCGTATTAAGTCAGGTGGTCACGCTGGAGCCTGAAGGGCAGGTGGTTGCCGACGCGCTGATTACCTTCGTCTGTATCGACTTAAAAACCCAGAAGGCGTTGGCGCTGGAAGGGGAATTGCGGGAGCATCTGGAAGCGATGGTTGAGTAATGTGCTTGTCCCGGGGGCGGCGTAAACGCCTTGCCCGGAACAGGTAGCCCGGGCGAGCGCATGTACGACCGGATACATAGGTAACACTTCAGACCGGGAACATAGGTAACACTTTCCTAGTCTATCCGGATAATACTACGGCTTTTCCGGTCATAGTA
>NZ_VDAG01000039.1:0-27902 GCF_019584505.1 Kluyvera sp. EC_51
CTCTTTATCCAGCATGGCTTCGGCAAGCAGCTTCTTGAGTCTGGCGTTCTCTTCCTCAAGCGACTTCAGGCGCTTAACTTCAGGCACCTCCATACCGCCATACTTCTTACGCCAGGTGTAAAACGTGGCATCGGAAATGGCATGCTTGCGGCAGAGTTCACGGGCGGGTACCCCAGCTTCGGCTTCGCGGAGAATACTGATGATCTGTTCGTCGGAAAAACGCTTCTTCATGGGGATGTCCTCATGTGGCTTATGAAGACATTACTAACATCGGGGTGTACTAATCAACGGGGAGCAGGTCACTTTCAGGGGGCAAATTTGGGGGCATCAAAAAGACCGTATATGTCCCTTTATGTCCATACCTCATCTTCCCTAACCCACTGATTATCCGCTAAGTGCTTGATTCACTGAAACCCTCAAAACCGATTAAATAAATAGGCATTAGCTATACATCTTTAGTACTTCCCATCCAATCACCTATCACCATCAATAAACCCATTATTTTTCAAAGCATTGTAAAAATAAATCTATCTCAATCGGCGATTGTTGCAGGGTCTATGCTTATAAAAAGGCATAAATAAAGGGAAAACGGGGAATACCCCCACGCGATGCGGGTTGAAGTGATAATCATTATCACTAACATGGCGTTATCCCTTTGTAGCTCCACTGATGAGGTAGACCTATGGATTTGCATTCAGGAACTTTCGATCCCAGTGATGTGACCTGGCGCGGCGTGACGCTTACATCCCCTGCGGCGGCGCATATACGGGAGTTGGTCAAACAACAACCCGGTATTCAGGGCGTGCGGCTTGGGGTGAAACAGACCGGCTGCGCAGGCTTTGGCTATGTGCTGGACGCGGTGAGTGAACCGAATAAAGACGATCTGCTGTTCGAAGCCGACGGCGCGAAGCTGTGGGTACCTTTAAGCGCGATGCCGTTTATTGACGGCACGGAAGTGGATTACGTGCGGGAAGGCCTGAACCAGCTGTTTAAATATCATAACCCGAAGGCGCAGAACGAATGTGGCTGCGGCGAAAGCTTCGGGGTATAGGCGGTACATAATGACGCGCAATACTGATGCAAGTGACGATGTCCAGACCTGGGCCGGCGGCCCGCTGAACTATAAAGAAGGGTTTTTTACCCAACTACAGACCGACGAACTGGCGAAAGGGATCAATGAAGAGGTGGTGCGGGCGATTTCAGCCCGACGTAATGAACCCGAGTGGATGCTGGAATTCCGCCTGAAGGCTTACCATGCCTGGACCCAGATGGAAGAGCCGCACTGGCTAAAAGCCCACTACGCTTCGCTGAACTATCAGGACTATAGCTATTACTCTGCGCCGTCGTGCGGCAACTGCGATGATACCTGTGCTTCCGAACCAGGCGCACAGCAGCAAACCGGGGCCAGCAGCTTTTTGACCGATGAAGTTGAAGCGGCCTTCAACCAGCTCGGCGTGCCGGTACGCGAAGGCAAAGAGGTGGCGGTGGATGCCATTTTTGACTCCGTTTCGGTAGCGACTACCTATCGGGAAAAACTGGGCGAGCAGGGGATCATCTTCTGCTCCTTTGGGGAAGCGATCCACGATCACCCTGAACTGGTCCAGCGCTACCTCGGCACCGTCGTACCTGAAAACGACAACTTTTTCGCCGCGCTGAATGCGGCGGTGGCCTCGGACGGCACCTTTATCTACATCCCGAAAGGGGTGCGCTGTCCGATGGAACTCTCGACCTATTTTCGTATTAACGCCGAGAAAACCGGCCAGTTTGAACGCACGATTCTGATTGCCGATGAAGGCAGCTACGTCAGCTATATCGAAGGCTGTTCTGCCCCGGTGCGCGACAGCTATCAGCTGCACGCGGCGGTGGTGGAGGTGATTATCCATAAAGACGCGGAGGTGAAATACTCCACCGTGCAGAACTGGTTCCCCGGCGACAACAACAGCGGTGGGATCCTCAACTTCGTCACCAAGCGTGCGCTGTGCGAAGGGGAAAACAGCAAGATGTCCTGGACGCAGTCGGAAACCGGCTCGGCGATCACCTGGAAATACCCGAGCTGCATCCTGCGCGGGGACAACTCGGTTGGTGAGTTCTTCTCGGTGGCACTGACCAGCGGCCATCAGCAGGCCGACACCGGCACTAAGATGATCCACATCGGTAAAAACACCCGTTCGACCATTATCTCGAAGGGGATCTCTGCCGGACATAGCCAGAACAGCTATCGCGGGTTGGTGAAAATCATGCCGACGGCGACCAATGCGCGTAACTACACCCAGTGCGACTCGATGCTGATTGGCCCCGACTGCGGGGCGCATACCTTCCCATATGTTGAGTGCCGCAATAACAGCGCACAGCTGGAGCATGAAGCTACTACCTCACGCATCGGTGAAGATCAGCTGTTCTACTGCCTGCAGCGCGGCATCAGCGAAGATGACGCTATTTCAATGATCGTGAACGGCTTTTGTAAGGATGTTTTCTCGGAGCTGCCGCTGGAGTTCGCCGTGGAAGCGCAAAAACTGCTGGCTATCAGCCTTGAACACAGCGTCGGTTAAGGATTAAGGGAAACGGTATGTTGAATATCAACGAATTAGAAGTCTCGGTTGACGATAAAGCAATCCTGCGCGGCGTTAACCTGAACGTGCGCCCTGGCGAGGTGCACGCCATTATGGGGCCGAATGGCTCAGGGAAAAGTACGCTCTCCGCGACGCTGGCAGGCCGTGAGGATTACACCGTTACCGGCGGTTCGGTAACGTTTAAGGGCAACGACCTGCTGGCGCTGTCGCCGGAAGAGCGAGCCGGAGAGGGCATCTTTATGGCCTTCCAGTATCCGGTCGAGATCCCAGGGGTCAGCAACCAGTTCTTCCTACAAACCGCGCTGAACTCGGTGCGCGCGCATCGCGGGCAGGAACCGCTGGATCGTTTTGACTTTCAGGATCTGATGGAAGAGAAAATCGATCTGCTGAAGATGCCCGCGGATCTCCTGACCCGTTCGGTCAACGTCGGTTTCTCCGGCGGCGAGAAGAAGCGCAACGATATTCTACAGATGGCGGTGCTGGAACCGGAGCTTTGCATTCTCGATGAAACGGACTCCGGGCTGGATATCGATGCCCTCAAAATCGTCGCCGACGGCGTGAACTCGCTGCGCGACGGTAAGCGGGCGTTTATCATCGTCACCCACTACCAGCGCATTCTGGATTACATCAAACCTGACGTGGTGCACGTGCTCTATCAAGGGCGCATTGTGAAATCCGGCGACTTCCGTCTGGTGAAACAACTGGAGGAGCAGGGCTATGGCTGGCTTAGCGAACAACAGTAGCGCGCTGCAACAGTGGCATGCACTGTTCCAGTCGCGGGGCGGCAACGTGTCGCCTCAGGCGCATCAGCATCTCCAGCAGGTACAAAAGCTGGGGCTGCCGACGCGCAAAGATGAAGACTGGAAGTACACCTCGCTGGATAAACTACTTGCCAGCACTTTCGTCGCTCCGGCGCTGCCAGCGCTGACCGTCGCAGAGCGTGATGCGCACGCGGTGGCACTGGATGCCTACCGACTGGTGTTTGTTGACGGGCAGTTCGACGCCCGGCTGAGCGACGATTTATCGGCGAGCGGGTTTGAGGTGACGGTGGATAACCAACGTCAGTCGCTGCCGGATGCCGTGCACGGGGAAGTGTTCCTCCATCTGACTGAAGGGCTGGCAACCAGCGTGACCCATATTGCGGTGGCGCGTCATCAGCGTCCAGCAAAACCGCTGCTGTTGCTGCACATTACCCGCGGCCTTGATTCTGATGAGATGAACACTGCGCACTATCGTCACCATCTCCGCCTGGCGGAAGGGGCGCAGGCGACGGTGATTGAACAGTACGTTAGCCTGAATACGGCGCGCCATTTTACCGGTGCAAGGTTGACCGCAGAAGTGGCGGACAACGCGCAACTTCAGCATCTTAAGCTGAACTGTGAAAATGCCCTGAGCTACCACTTCGCCCACAACGATCTGCGATTAGGACGCGATGCCTCGGCCTTTAGCCACAGCTTCCTGCTGGGCGCGGCGGTCACCCGTCACCACACCAGCACACAGCTGAATGGCGAGAACAGTACGCTGCGGGTTAACAGCCTGTCGATGCCGGTGGGCAATGAAGTGTGTGATACCCGTACCTGGCTTGAACATAATCAGGGTTACTGCAACAGCCGCCAATTGCATAAAACTATTGTTAACGATAAGGGCCGGGCGGTGTTTAACGGTGTGATTACCGTGGCGCCGCACGCGATTAAAACCGACGGGCAGATGACCAACAACAACCTGCTACTTGGTCGTCTGGCGGAAGTGGATACCAAGCCGCAGCTGGAAATCTACGCCGATGACGTGAAGTGTAGCCACGGTGCTACCGTGGGTCGTATCGACGATGAGCAGCTCTTTTACTTACGCTCACGCGGGATAGCGCAGGAGGAGGCGAAGAAAATCATCCTCTATGCGTTTGCCGCCGGGCTGACCGATGCCATTGCCCTGGGCGCGCTCAAACAGCACGTGCTGGCGCGCATTGGGCTGCGTCTGGCAGGAGGTAAACAATGACTTTTTCCGTACAACAGGTTCGCGGTGATTTTCCGGTGCTGGCGCGTGAGGTTCACGGTCAGCCGCTGGTGTATCTCGACTCGGCCGCCAGCGCGCAAAAACCAGAGCAGGTGATCAACGCCGAAGCGACCTTTTATCGCCACGGCTATGCCGCCGTACACCGCGGGATCCACACGCTAAGCGCCGAAGCCACGCAGCGTATGGAAGATGCGCGTCAGAAAGTGGCGCACTTTCTCCATGCTGCCAGCGCCGAAGAGATTGTCTTTGTTCGCGGCACCACCGAGGCGATTAACCTGGTGGCGAATAGCTGGGGAAACAGCAACGTCAAGGCCGGTGACAATATCGTGATTACCGCCATGGAGCATCACGCCAATATCGTGCCCTGGCAGATGCTCTGTGCGCGCAGTGGGGCGGAACTGCGGGTGATTCCACTCACGCCTGACGGCACCCTGCAACTTGATGCCGTAGAGGCGCTGTTTGACGAACGTACCCGGCTGCTGGCTGTCACCCAGGTCTCTAACGTACTGGGCACGGAGAACCCGTTGCCGGCGCTGATCGCCCTGGCCCATCGCCACGGCGCGAAGGTGCTGGTGGACGGCGCGCAGGCGGTGATGCACCTACCGGTTGATGTACAGACGCTGGACTGCGATTTCTATGCCTTCTCCGGACATAAGCTCTATGGCCCGACCGGGATCGGTGCGCTGTACGTCAAAGCGGAGATCCTGCAGGAGATGCCACCGTGGGAAGGGGGCGGCTCAATGATCGCCACCGTCAGCCTGACCGAAGGCACCACCTGGACCAAAGCGCCGTGGCGTTTTGAAGCGGGTACGCCTAACACCGGCGGCATTATTGGCCTCGGTGCGGCTCTGGACTATGTGAATGCGCTGGGGCTGATGGCGATCGACGAATACGAGCAGACCCTGATGCGCTACGCGCTGGACGCGCTGACCACCGTGCCGGACCTGCACCTATACGGCCCCGCCGAGCGCCGTGGGGTGATTGCCTTTAATCTCGGCAAGCATCACGCCTATGACGTGGGCAGTTTCCTCGATAACTACGGCATCGCCGTACGTACCGGCCACCACTGCGCCATGCCGCTGATGGCATTTTACCAGGTTCCCGCCATGTGCCGAGCCTCGCTGGCGATGTACAACACCGTTGAAGAGGTTGACAGGCTGGTGGCAGGGTTACAGCGCATCAGGCGCTTATTGGGTTAACAGGGAGCGACAATGGCGGCTTTACCGGATAAAGACAAACTGCTGCGCAACTTCACGCGCTGCGCCAACTGGGAAGAGAAGTACCTCTATATCATCGAGCTGGGGCAGCGCCTGGCACCGTTAAGCACCGAGTTGCACAGCCCTGAACACCTTATTCAGGGCTGCCAGAGCCAGGTGTGGATAGTGATGGGGCGCGATGAACAGGGTAGGATAACGCTGCAGGGCGATAGCGATGCCGCGATTGTTAAGGGCTTGATTGCCGTGGTGTTTATCCTCTACGATGGCATGACCGCCGCCGACGTTCAGACTTTCGATGTTCGCCCCTGGTTTGAACAGCTGGCGCTGGCGCAGCATCTGACTCCGTCGCGCTCTCAGGGGCTGGAGGCGATGATTCGGGCAATTCGTACGCAAGCAGCAAGTTTTAGCTAATATCAAATAGACAGCTTTCATTCTGTTACGAAAGGCGGGCTTAAGCCCGCCACGCTGGTGGTTCAGCTTTCTGGCACGTTGTCAGTGAATATGAATAAGGAATCCAGATATGAAGCGCGCGTCCCTCTTAACACTCAGCATTTTAGGAGCCCTCAGCGCCATTTCCAGCGCCTGGGCCGTTGACTACCCATTACCCCCCGCCAATAGTCGTTTAATCGGCCAGAATCAAACCTACACCGTTCAGGACGGTGATAAGAACCTACAGGCCATCGCCCGGCGCTTTGATACGGCGGCGATGCTGATCCTCGAGGCCAACAATACCATCGCGCCGGTGCCAAGACCCGGTACCGTTGTGACTATCCCGTCGCAGATGCTATTGCCGGATGTGCCGCGTGAAGGGATTGTGGTGAACCTGGCTGAACTGCGCCTTTACTACTTCCCGCCGGGAGAGCAGCAGGTGCAGGTCTATCCTATTGGCATCGGTCTGCAAGGGCTGGAAACGCCGGAAATGACGACACGCGTGGGGCAGAAGATCCCGAACCCGACCTGGACGCCAACGGCGGGCATCCGCGCGCGTTCCCTGGAGCGTGGCGTCACGTTGCCCGCGGTGGTGCCTGCGGGTCCCGGTAACCCGCTGGGGCTCTTTGCGCTGCGCCTGGCCTACGGTAACGGCGAATATCTCATTCACGGCACTAACGCCCCGGACAGCGTCGGTCTGCGCGTCAGCTCGGGTTGTATTCGCATGAATGCGCCAGATATCAAAGCGCTGTTTGCTCAGGTACGCAGTGGAACGCCGGTCAGGGTGATTAACGAACCGGTGAAGTACGCCGTTGAGCCGGATGGTTCTCGCTATCTGGAAGTGCATCGCCCGCTGTCGCAGAACGAAGCACAGGACACGCAAACCATGAAGATGACGTTATCCCCTGGCTTTAAGCAGTTCGTCCAACAGGCGAGCGTGAGCGAAGACCAGGTGAAGAAAACGCTGTCGCGTCGTGCCGGTTATCCGGTGATTATCTCTACGGGGAAAGGAACGGCTTCTGCGGCTGAACCGGTGCTGTCGGTACAGAACAGTGCGCGGGGAGAAACGGTGGGGGCAGAAACGTCATCCGGAAAGGTGACGCAGTAGAGCCAGCAAATCGCAGGCAAAAAAAATGGCGCACAATGTGCGCCATTTTTATTACCAGAACTCTTACTTACGGTAAGAGTGAGCCTGGTTGTCCAGACGCTGGTTAGCACGAGCTGCGTCGTCTTTAGCAGCCTGAACGTCGGAACGCATTGCGTTCACGTCGTTGCTCAGCTGGTCAACTTTAGCGTTCAGAGTCTGAACGTCAGAAGACAGCTGATCGATTTTAGCATTGCTGGAGCAACCTGCCAGCAGAGTAGAACCCAGGATTACCGCGCCCAGTACCAGTTTAGTACGATTCATTATAAATACCCTCTAGATTGAGTTAATCTCCATGTAGCGTTACAAGTATTACACAAACTTTTTTATATTGAGAATATTTTTTTATGCGTTTTCCCTTATTTTTGATCGTTCGCTCAAAGAACCATCGACTTTAGGATTTTGTGGCGAAAAAGTGTGTGAAAACAGGGAACTTCCATCGGATTCATCTTAGAAAAACCGAGTTTAAATAGTGACAGCCTATTTGATTTTTTATTGAGCTCAGTTATCTGAGTGTATAAAAAAAGCGCCCAGAGGGCGCTTTTTTAAGCAAACTATAATAAGTATGTGGATTATTACAGTACGTGCACGGATGCAGTGTTGGTGGTTCCGCTTGGAACCAGCGCACCAGAAACCATGACAACAACGTCACCTTTCTGAGCCAGACCGCTTTCCAGAGCCACTTCTTTACCCATACGGTAGAAATCATCGGTAGAGCTGATTTCTTTGACAACCTGAGCGATAACGCCTTTGCTCAGTACCAGCTGACGAGCAGTGGTTTCGTTGGTGGTCAGTGCCAGAATGGTGGCATCCGGGAAGTATTTACGGATAGCACGTGCAGATTTACCACCCTGGGTAGCAACCACGATCAGCGGTGCGTCCAGTTTTTCAGCAGTTTCAACGGCGCCACGGCATACGGCTTCAGTGATGCGCAGTTTGCGGCTGTCGTTGTTGAAGTCCAGACGGCTGGTCATCACGCGGTCAGTACGTTCGCAGATGGTAGCCATGATGGTTACCGCTTCCAGCGGGTACTTACCTTTAGCGGATTCGCCGGACAGCATCACTGCATCAGTACCGTCGAGGATGGCGTTCGCTACGTCGCCTGCTTCTGCGCGGGTAGGACGTGGGTTTTTGATCATGGAATCCAGCATCTGGGTCGCGGTGATAACGACTTTACGTGCACGGATACATTTTTCGATGATCATCTTCTGCGCGAAGATAACTTCTTCAACTGGGATCTCAACGCCCATATCGCCACGAGCAACCATGATACCGTCAGACGCTTCGAGGATTTCGTCGAAGTTGTTCAGGCCTTCCTGGTTTTCGATTTTGGAGATGATCTGGATGTTTTCGCCGCCGTGCGCCTTCAGGTGCTCACGGATTTCAACAACGTCAGAACGTTTACGGATAAAGGACGCTGCAACGAAGTCAACGCCTTGCTCGCAGCCGAAGATCAGATCCTGTTTGTCTTTCTCAGCCAGTGCTGGCAGAGCGATAGAAACGCCTGGCAGGTTAACGCCTTTGTTTTCGCCCAGGTCACCGTTGTTCAGCACTTTACAGATAACCTTGTTACCTTCGATAGCGGTTACTTCCATACCGATCAGACCATCGTCTACCAGTACGGTGTTGCCCACGGTCAGGTCAGTGGTGAAGCCTTCGTAAGTCACAGCAACGATTTCGCTGTTACCCACAACGGATTTGTCGGTGGTGAAAGTGAAGGTCTGGCCCGCTTTCAGGGAAACGTCGTTACCGCCTTCCAGCTTGATGGTACGGATTTCTGGACCTTTGGTATCCAGCAGGATAGCTGCTTTCTTACCGGTTTTGCTCAGCACGTTGCGCAGGTTTTTGATGCGCTGACCGTGTTCAGCATAGTCGCCGTGGGAGAAGTTCAGACGCATGACGTTCATGCCAGCGTCAAGCATTTTGCCTAACATCTCTTCGGATTCAGTTTTCGGCCCGATGGTACAAACAATTTTGGTCTTTTTCATGACAGTCTTAGTCTTTAAGTTGAGATTGAGAAGGATTGGGATTTTGAATTCTCGCTCCATGCGCGCACGGCCACGGAGTCAAACCGGTATTACGAAAGTTGCTATGCCACGCCATAAGGATAGGTGACATAAAAAAAGCGTGCAGAGGAAAGTGTGCTAGAGGTTCAGCATAGTTAAATAGGCGATGTTTTAATCGTTTATTAATGCAGTCCAATGAGCTGAAACCATTCAAGAAAGAAACGCCGCAGATTATACGATGTTATGTTGCAAAAAGAAAATAAAAACACTGTTTCAAAATCAAAAGGCGCTAATTAACAAAACAAAAACGAATTATTTCTAAAAATGTAACAGCGAAGATGCGCAACAAACTGCGGAAAGCCGCGCGGTAGCCGTTGCTGATTTGCTTTATCTACTAATAGAATCAATAATAATTTGATTCTTAATGGAAATTAGCGAGCGTAAACGATGGGAAATCAGGCGAAAGACGACGTTTTATATCAGGAAATGTGCCGCGTGGTGGGCAAGGTAGTGCTGGAGATGCGTGATTTAGGCCAGGAGCCAAAGCATATTGTGATTGCTGGTGTGGTGCGCACGGCGCTGGCGAATAACAAAATCCAGCGCTCTGAGCTGACGCGTGAAGCGATGCAAAAAGTGGTGACTGCGCTTTCAGGACAGTGATAACGTCTTGAAATAAATAATGATCAAGCGATGACGAAGCGTAGAATAGCTTTCACCGCCAGCTCGCTGTGGTGGGAAATCAGCGCATCGTCATCGATGTCCGGAAGCGGACCGTCCAGATAGAGGCTGTTAAAGCTATAAAAGTTGGAAACCTGATAGAAGCTGAAGCTGCTGATAAGACGATGCACGTCGCGGGCTTCAAGCGCAGGCTGAAAAATCCCCTGCGCCTGCCCGCGATGAAGAATGTGTTCCAGCAGCGAAAGGGCGCTTTTATTGAGTCGTTTCAGGTCGCCTGACGCCAGCAACCATTTCCCACGCTGCATGTTCTCCATACAGATAATCCGCATAAAATCCGCATGTTCGGCGTGGTAGCGCACGCTCCACTTCACCAGTTGCACCAGTGCTTCTACCGGCGGCTGATTCTCCAGACCGAGTTGCTGCTCCGTTTCACGGATCCGCGAATAGACATACTGAAGAACCGACTGGTACAGCTGCTCTTTCGTTTTGAAGTAGTAAACCACCATACGTTTGGTGGTCTGCGCTTCCCCGGCAATCTGTTCCATTCTGGCTCCCGCCAGCCCATGTTCGGCAAACACGGCAATGGCCGCGTTGAAAATACGGTTCTTCAGCGACTGGGCTTCGTCTTGAGTAATGGCGGACATAACAACTCCTGTTAACTTTTCCAAGGGAACAAAAAATACACACAATGATCACAATTTAGCAACCAAATATGGCGCTGGTGAACCAAATGATTCATATTCATCCCACCGTTACCGCATGAGCCTGGTGAAACTATGTTGCGTTCTATTGCTACCGTGTCTATTTCTGGAACCCTGCCTGAAAAGCTGAGCGCAATTGCGGCGGCAGGCTATCAGGGCGTTGAGATCTTCGAAAATGATTTGCTCTATTATACCGGCACGCCTGCGGATGTCCGTAGCATGGCCGACGATCTGGGGCTTAAAATCACCTTATTTCAGCCGTTTCGCGATTTTGAAGGCGGCACCCGTGCGCAGTTTGCCGCCAACCTTGAGCGGGCAAAGCGTAAATTTGCGCTGATGCACGAACTGGGCTGCGACACGCTGTTGCTTTGCAGTAACGTTCAGGCGGACTGTTCTGCCGATATTGACCTCCAGATTGCCGATCTCCGCGCGCTGGCGACGCTCGCCGAGCAGGAAAATATCCGCATTGGCTATGAAGCGCTGGCCTGGGGAACGCACGTCAATCGCTGGTACCAGGCGTGGGAAAGGGTGAAGGCGGTAGATAGCCCGGCGCTGGGTATTGTGCTCGACAGCTTCCATATTCTGTCGCTCGGTGACGATCTCAGCCGTTTGCACGAAGTCCCAGTCGATAAAATGACCTTCCTGCAGTTGGCTGATGCACCGTTGATGAAAATGGACGTGCTCGAATGGAGTCGCCATTTCCGCTGCTTCCCCGGCCAGGGGGAACTGCCGCTGGTGGAGTTTACGCGTGAACTCACGCGGGTGGGCTATCGTGGGCCGTGGTCGCTGGAGATCTTTAACGACGGCTTCCGCGCCTCACCGAACGGTGCCACGGCCAAAGATGGCTATCGCTCACTGCTGTGGCTGGAAGAGCAGACGTGGCGCACGTTGGATAACACTGACGCCAATCTGTTCCAGACCGCGAATTTACCCACTTACCAGGGCACCGAGTTTATTGAATTTGCCGCCAGCCCCGCAGAGGCCAAAAAACTGAGTGCCATGCTCAGTGGCATGGGCTTCACGCTTGCCGGCACGCACCGTTCAAAGCAGGTAGCGCTGTGGAGTAACGGCGGGGCGCGGGTGATTATTAACTATCAGCCGCATAGCTGGGCCGATCACTTTTACCAGCGTCACGGTGTATCGCTGTGTGCAATGGCGCTGCGGGTTAGCGCAAGCGCACCGATTGTGGCGCGGGCAAAAGCCTATGGTTACGCCACCTGGCAGGGTGAGGTGGGGCCAAATGAGAGTGCGATCCCAGCGGTTTGCGCACCCGACGGCAGCCTCATCTATCTGGTGGAGGGCAATCAGGATATCTATAGCCAGGATTTTAACCTCACCGCGACGGCAAACGGCGGGGCGCTGCTGGGTATTGATCATCTGGCACTAGGGATGGAGGCCGACAGCCGTGATAACTGGGTAATGTTCTGTCGGGCGGTACTCGGCTTTACGCTGGAGCATGAACAGACGATGCCCGACCCGTACGGCCTGGTGCGCAGCCTGGCGGTACAAAGCCCGCAGGGCAACATTCGCCTGGCGCTGAATATCTCGCAAAGCCGGGCCACCCAGATTGCGCGTTCCGTTGCCTGCTATCAGGGGGCCGGGCTTCAGCATGCGGCGTTTGCCTGCCAGGATCTCCCGGGATTACTGGATAAGCAACCGCTGGCGGACTCGCTCTCCTTGCCGGTACCGGCAAACTACTATGACGATCTGCTGGCCCGTTTTGGCGGCCCGGAGCAGGTTGCCCTTATGCAGCGTCAACAAATTCTCTACGACCGTGATGCTGCTGGCGGTGAGTTCTTACATCGCTACACATGGCCCTTCAGCGAAGGACGCTTCTTCTTTGAATTAACCGAAAGACGCCACGGCTATACGCAGTATGGCGCGGTCAATGCCGCCGTTCGGCTTTCGGCTATGCAGTACCGTTAGCGCACTGGAATGAACCACCCGGTACGCCAACGTCACAGGACAGACCATAACTATAAACACGCATCTGCACTCGACAACGACAGGTAACGACTATGAATTCACTCGGCCATAATCGCGTGGCTACCGCTGAGGCGGTTAACGCGGTCCCCCGTACCCGGCGACGCATCGGTATTCTGGCGCTGCTGGCCGTCGGAACAATGATTAACTATCTCGACCGCACCGTGCTCGGCATTGCCGCACCGCAGCTCACCCAGGAACTGGGTATCGGCGCGGCGGTGATGGGGATCGTCTTCTCCGCCTTCGCCTGGACCTACGCGCTGGCGCAGATCCCCGGCGGCATGTTCCTCGACCGCTTTGGCAACAAAGTGACCTATTTTCTAGCGCTGGGATTCTGGTCGCTGTTCACGCTGTTCCACGGGTTTGCCGTGGGGCTGAAATCGTTGCTGCTGTGTCGTTTTGGCCTTGGCATCAGCGAAGCGCCGTGCTTCCCGGTGAACAGCCGAGTGGTTAGTGCCTGGTTTCCTCAGCACGAGCGCGCCAAGGCAACAGCGGTCTACACCGTCGGGGAATATCTTGGCCTGGCCTGCTTTGCGCCGCTGCTGTTCTGGATTATGGACGGCTTCGGCTGGCGTACGCTGTTTATCACCGTCGGTGTGGTCGGCATCCTGTTCGCGCTGGTCTGGTGGCGCCATTATCGTGAGCCGCATGAAGATGTGCGCCTTAGCGAGCAGGAACGTGACTACATCAGCGCAGGCGGCGGCATGACGACTGGGGCCGAGCAGCGCAAAGCTTTTAGCTGGCCGTTGGTGCGCCAGTTGTTGCGCAAACGCCAGATTGTTGGTGCCAGTATCGGTCAGTTCGCGGGTAACACCGTGCTGGTCTTCTTCCTCACCTGGTTCCCTACCTACCTGGCGACTGAACGCCATATGCCGTGGATCAAAGTGGGCTTCTTCGCCATTATGCCGTTCCTGGCGGCAGCGGGTGGTGTGATGTTCGGCGGCTGGGTGTCTGACAAACTGCTGAAAGCGACCGGTAACGCTAACCTGGGGCGTAAATTACCCATCATTGCCGGGCTATTGATGGCAAGCTGCATCATCAGCGCCAACTGGCTTACCAGTGACACGGCGGTCATTATGGTGATGTCCTTTGCCTTCTTTGGGCAGGGAATGGTCGGCCTCGGCTGGACCTTAATTTCCGATATGGCGCCAAAAGGGCTAGGTGGCTTGACCGGCGGGCTGTTCAACTTCTGCGCCAACCTGGCGGGGATCCTCACGCCGCTGGTGATTGGCTTTATCGTTGCGGCGTTCGGCAACTTCTTCTACGCGCTGTTCTATATCGGCGGTGCGGCGCTGCTCGGCGTGGTGGCTTATCTGTTTATCCTTGGCGACGTGAAACGTATTGAGCTGGATCTGCCGGAGCAGGAGAGCACTCATGCAAATTAGTGGGCATACGCGGTTAATTGCTCATTTGGGGTACCCGACCGAAAGTTTTAAAGCACCGATGATCTACAACCCCTGGTTTGAAAACCAGGGGGTCGATGTCAAAGTGGTACCGATGGGCGTGAAGCCGGAAGATTATGCGGCGCTGATTCCGACACTCTTCACTCTGACCAATATTGCCGGCGCGCTGGTGACTATGCCGCATAAAGTCGCCACCTGCGAACTGGTGACCCGGATGAGCCCAACCGCGCAAATCGCCGGGGCCTGTAATGCGATCCGCCGGGAGGCAGACGGCACGCTCACCGGCGATATGTTTGACGGCGATGGTTTTGTCCGCGGGATCCAGCGCAAAGGCTTTCGCACTGTTGGTGCACGTGCGCTGGTCACCGGCTGCGGCGGCGTGGGGTCGGCGATTGCCGCCTCGCTTGCTGCCGCAGGCGTCAGCGCGTTAACGCTGTTCGACGCCCGGGAAAACACGGCGAATGCGCTTGCGGCTCGGCTGCAGGCGCACTATCCGCAACTGCGACTGACGGTGATGTCTTGCGACCCGGCTGAGCACGACCTGGTGGTGAACGCGACGCCGCTCGGTATGTCGCCCGGCGATCCGTTACCGGTTGAGATATCGCGGGTAGCTCCCGGTACGTTTATCGGTGAAGTGGTGATGAAGCAGGAGTACACGCCATTTTTACAAGCGGCGATGGAACGTGGTTGCCCGGTGCAGCGCGGTACCGACATGCTGTTTGAGATGATCCCGGCCTATCTGGATTTCTTCCATTTACCGGTGGCTACACCGGAACAGCTGCAGGCGCTGGCGGACATTCGTTACTAAAGCGCTGGTCAGCGTCGTAATAGCCTGGGTAACATAACGCTTATGTCCAGGCTTTTACGTGCTTACTATGAACACCACACTCACTTTGCTGGCGGCGGGCAGCCTCCGCCGCGCTTTTATTCCGCTTCAGTCTCTCTTTACCGCTCAAACCGGGATACCCGTTGAACTTGTTTTCGGACCTGCCGGGCTACTGCGTGAGCGCATCGAGGGCGGGGCGACGTGCTCGCTCTTTGCTTCCGCTAACCGACAGCACCCGCAAACGCTCTGCGATAGCGGGCGGGCGCACGGCCTGCAGATATTTGCGCGCAATTCGCTAACTCTGACGGTCAGAAATACCCCGAAAACGGCAGATAAAAGCTGGCTCGAACTGTTGAGCGACCCGTCGCTGCGTCTTGGTACATCAACGCCGCTGTGCGATCCGTCGGGAGATTACACCTGGCAGCTATTTGAACAGCTTGAAGCGGGATTTCCTGGGCTCGGCGAATCGCTGAAACAGCGGGCAATGCCGCTAGTCGGTGGGCGCGATTCATTGACGGTGCCCGCGGGTGAAATGGCGAGCAGTTGGCTGATTCGCGAAGGGTTAGCCGATCTATTTATCGGCTACGCGCACTACGCAACGGCGCTGCAAGGCGAGCAGGATGTGCGCAGCGTGGTTATCCCGGCGGAGTGGAATATTCGCTGCGATTACTACATGGCTATGTTGGACGATAGCGCCGTCGCGCGGCAGTTCTACCGGTTTATCCTCGCGGACGAAGGGCAGCGCTGCCTGCGCGATGCGGGCTTTATGTTGGCTAGCGACGCAGAGTAAACAGCGGCGTGACCACGGCGGCAGGGTAATCCTCAAGCTGTAGCTTGCGAACTTTGACGCCGTACGCCTGCTGTAGGTTCTGTTCCTGCACAATTTCGTCGGTTGGCCCCGCCAGCCACTGACGGTCAGGCAACAGCAGCAGTGTATGGCTGGCGACCTGCAGCGCATGCGTGGGGTCGTGGGTGGTGAACATCACCGTACGCGACTGTGCGTGGGCCAGATCGCTAATCAGCTGTAACACCGTTTGCTGATTCCCCAGATCCAGCGCCGAGCAGGGTTCATCCAACAGAATGTTCTGGCTGGCGCTGACCAGCGCACGGGCAATCATCACCAACTGCTGTTGGCCGCCAGACAGGTTGCTGAACAGCGCGTCGGCAAGCGCGGTGATATTTAACAGGGCCAGCGCGGCCATCACCTGCTGTTCATCCTCTTCCTGTGGCTGCGAGAAGAGGGCGATATGCCGCGCGCGGCCCATCAATACCACTTCCCGTACTCGCCATGCAAAGGCCGGGCGGAAAGACTGTGGGACGATGCCCACGCCGCCGGTCACGGTAATATCACCTGCGATGGCCGGTAACACACCGGTGATGGTGTCCAGAAGAGTACTTTTTCCGCGCCCGTTTGCCCCGAGAATAGCCCAGACTTCACCCGGTTGACAGTGCAGGCTGAGTGGCGCAAACAGCGGCATTTTGTGGCCATACTCGAGCCGGGAAAGGGAAAGCGTTGGGGTCATTTGAGCATTCCTTTTCGGCTTGCGCGTACCAGCATAACGGTGAACAGCGGGGCACCTACCAGCGCGGTGATGATCCCAATCGGGATTTCGGCGGCGGTCAGCGTGCGGGCGAGGTCATCCACCAGAATCATAAAGCTCGCCCCCATCCAGAATGCGCAGGGCAACAGGCGGCGATGATCGGCACCGGAGAGCATCCGTGCCAGATGCGGGATCACCAGCCCCACCCAGGCGATGCTGCCGCTTACCGCCACCTGTGCCGCTACCAGCAGCGCGCAACACAGCAGCACACCCCGGCGCAGCGCGGTAACGCGCACGCCAAGGGCACGGGCGTCTTTATCATCCAGCGACAGTAAATTGATACGCCAGCGCAGCTTGTAGAGCACCAGCGCCGCCACGGCGACGGGGATCGACAGCAGCAGCACTTTAGTCCAGTTGGCGGTGGCAAAACTGCCCAGCAACCAGAACACAATATTAGGCAGCACCTCTTCGGTATCGGCCATGTACTGCATCAGGCTCACCAGCGCGGCAAAGAAACCGCTGAGAATAATCCCGGCGAGAATCAGCACCAGCGTGCTCTCTCTTCCCTGAAGCGCGGCGAGCAGGTAGACCAGCGTCAGCGCCAGCAGGCCAAAGAAGAAGGTAGAGCCCATCATCATTGGCATGCTGAAGCCCAGCAGAATCGCCAGCGTGCCGCCGAAGGCGGAGCCGGATGTCACGCCGATAATATGCGGGTCGACCAGCGGGTTCTGGAACACGCCCTGTAACGTCGCGCCGCACAAACCCAGCGCGCCGCCTGCCAACAGGGCCATCAGAATACGAGGAAGGCGTACGGACCAGACAATTTGGTGGGCAATATCGGCATCGCTGTGCGGATGCATGAGTTGGTTCAGTACATCGCCAATCGACAGACCATACTGCCCAAAACAAAGTGAGACCACAGCAACCACCAGGGTGAGCAACATCAGCCCACCCTGTACCGTTTTTGGATGACTACTGATGTGCATTAGCCTGCCAGTCAGTACGGTAGAAACGATGGTAGTAATCCTGCGCCTGTGCATCGACATCGACGTTTTTATAGCGTTCCGGGTAGAGCTTTTTCGCCATCCACAGTTCGCCGATTGCCAGTGCTTCAGGCATCGGGTAGCCCCACGCTTTAGCGTATTCCGGCATTAACCAGACGCGATGATTTTTGACCGCATCAATGCCTTGCCACTGCGGATCGGCGGTGATTTGTTTCACCACCTCAGGGTAACGATCCTGGACGAAAATCACCTGCGGGTTCCACTGCAATACCTGCTCAAGCGAGACCTGACGCGCGCCTTTGACCGTTGCTGCCGCCACGTTCATCGCGCCCGCATGTTGCATCATCAGGCCGGTATATTTACCGGAACCGTAGGTGTTGAGATCCGGGTTCGCCATATAGACACGCACTTTCTCCGCCTGCGGAATATTGGCGACCGGGGCGTTGAATTTCGCACGAGCGCTGAAGGTGTAGTCGATAAGCTGGTTAGCTTCTGTTTTGCGGTTGACCACTTCGCCAATCAGACGAATACCCTGCTTGAGCCCTTCGTTGTAGGCGTGCTCTTCATCCGCCATCGTCGGGTTCATCTTATTCTTCTCACCAACAGCATCTTCGCGCAGAGAAATGGCCACAACCGGGATACCCGCGTTAGTGATCTGCTGAATCATCGCTTCTGGCGCATAGTTGGCGATAAACACCACCTGCGGGTGCAGCGCCAGCAGGCTTTCGATATTGACCTGGGTCAGGTCACCCGGCATCGGCAGTTTCTCAATGCCGGGCATAAAGCGGGCAAACTCAGGACCGAGCTGTTTTTTCCAGCTGCTCAGCACGCCGACGATATCGTCTGAGGCGTTGAGTTGGACTAACAGGTTAAGCGTCTGGTGCTGGAGAACCACCACGCGGTTAACGGTATCGGGAAGGGTCACCTGACGACCAAGCTGATCGGTTACGGTGCGATCGGCCAGCGCAGGGGTGGCAGCCACCAGGCTAGCGCAGGCCAGCGTCAGGCCAAGGAGTAAACGTTGTAATGTCGACATGAGTCACTCAGTAAGGAGGGGAATTAAACGATGTGTATTTGATTATATAACGTTGGAAAATGCAAACCATCCGAGAATATTACCCCTAAATATCTGCGGCCAATGCTCTGCATAACAAACCCTTAACGAAAAAGGCCACCAGGTTTTACCCCAGTGACCCGGTTCGGGCGCATGCCGTCATTGCGACGAGGCATCACGCTCCTGTCAGGTTAGAGGTTGAAGAAGTGACAAACCAGCGTGACCACGATAGGCCCAATCACTGATGTCACAACCGCAATCACTAACGCTTCCCTGAACGTCATATAACCGCCTGTGTTGCAATGGCAACCGTACGCGGCTATCCTTGAGTCGTTGAGGTTCAAGTTTAGCCCTCGTTACGTTGCCAGGTTATACCAAACAACGTGCGGGGGTTTTCTCTTTCCAGCAACAGGTGCCGCCGGGGATAAAGTCCCCGCAACATTGCGCCTCCCCCGAATGCTCGGGAGTGCTGAGATCCTATAGCAGGCATTCAGGCGCTAGCAATCAAAATGGCTGTGTTTTTATCCAGCTATACGCTTTTCGGAATTTAGCCCGTTCAAGGCGAGATATCCCTGTAATCATTGGTCATAAATCCTCCATTCTTCATCCTTTCTTTTCTGCTTAACTGTAGATTCCGTACTTACTGGGTCGCACTTATGCACCGCCGCCATTTTCTATTGGGTATCACCGCTACGCTATTTTCAGCCCGATACGGTTTCTCATCGGCCTTTTCTGCGTCATGGCAGCAACAGACGATACCGCTCTGGCCCGCTACGCCGCCCGGTGGTGGCGGGCCGATAGGGCCGATGCGGGTAAGCCAAAAAGGGGCGCAAAGCCAGGTAGTCACGCCATCGCTTACGGTACTGACACCAACCGCACCTAACGGCCACGGCGTATTGATTGCCGCCGGGGGAGGCTATCAGCGAATTGAGATGGCGATGGAAGGTTGGCCCGCGGCCCGCTGGCTGGTTGCCCGAGGCTATACCGCGTACCTGTTGAGCTATCGGTTACCGGGTGAGGGCTGGAACGATGGCAATCTGGTGGCGCTGCAGGACGCTCAGCGGGCGCTGCGGATCGTAGCACAACGGGAAAAGCAGGTGAGCGCGTTGGGTTTCTCCGCCGGAGGGCATCTGCTGGGAATGGCCGCAACACGGCCGGATTATCATAGCTACCCGGCGCAGGATGCGCTGGATGAACGACCAGCAAGCGTAAGCCGTGCGGCGTTGATTTATCCTGTTATTACGCTTGAGAAGCCCTATACCCATACCGCAACGCATAAAATACTGGTGGGAAAATCGGCGACGGAAAGCGAAGAGGCCGCGTGGTCGGTGCAACAATACGTTACGCCGCGCACGCCGCCGATGTTTCTAGTACAGGCTGAGGACGATCCGGTGTCCGATCCGCATAACACGCTTATTATGCAGGCAGCCTGTCTCCGCGAGCGGATTCCGGTAACGATGTACCGTTATCCGACCGGCGGACATGGCTTCGCGTTAGGCAGGCCAGGGACGAAAACCGTCCAATGGCCTGCCCATTATGAAAAATGGCTACAGGAGTAGGGCTTACTCGATGGGCGTGAGATAGTCCAGCCGCAGCGGCTCGGCTAACAGGCTGTCCATCTGCCCGATAAAGTTCTGGAAATGTGGGAGGGACACGTGGGTCTCCAGCGCAGCCTGGTCATCCCAGGACTCGCGGACATAAAAGGTGTCCGGCTCATCGCGCAACTGAAACAGCGCGTAGTCATGGTTTCCCGGCTCCTGACGCGTCGGAGCCAGTAGCGCTTTTAGCGCCTCGCTTAACGCTTCCCGTTTTCCCGCTTTCGCCTTCAGTACGGCAATAATTGAAATCATTTTAAAATCCCTCCAGCACAATTTTACCCACCGCCCGGCCGGTTTCGAGCTGGGCGTGCGCTTTGCGCAGGTTTTCCGCGGTGATGGCACCGTAATGCTCGCCAAGCGTCGTGGTGATAGTTTTCTGATCGATAAGTGTGGCTATTTCCGTCAGCAACTGATGCTGCTCAATGATGTCCTGGGTCTCAAACATGGAGCGGGTAAACATAAACTCCCAATGCAGCGAGATACTTTTCAGCTTTAATGGGCGTGCATCGAGGCTCTCTGGATCGTCAATGAGTGCCAGCTTCCCCTGCGGCGCCAGGGCAGCAATCAGCTCAAGGTAGTGCTCATCGGTATTGTTGAGGCTGGCAACATGCGTCACGGCTGGAATACCAATGCGGGCCAGTTCCTGAGTCAGCGGCTGGCGGTGGTCGATCACGTGATGCGCACCGGCATTGCGCACCCACTGCTGGCTTTCAGGGCGTGAAGCGGTGCCGATCACGGTCATTCTGGTGAGCTTGCTTGCCAGTTGCGTCAGGATGGAACCTACGCCGCCCGCCGCACCGACGATAAGCAAGGTATCGCCTTCGTTCCCCCCACGGGTAACGCCAAGGCGGTCAAACAGCAACTCCCAGGCGGTAATCGCCGTTAACGGCAGCGCCGCGGCAGAGGCGTTATCCAGCGTGCGCGGTTTCAGCGCCACAATACGTTCATCGACCAATTGGAACTCGCTGTTGCTGCCTGGGCGTCCCAGGGCACCGGCGTACCAGACTTCATCGCCAGGAGCGAAGAGCGTCACCTGCGGGCCCACCGCTTTGACGACGCCAACGGCATCCCATCCCAGCACGCGCGGCGTATCTCCGCTAAACCCGGCGCGAACCTTGGTGTCCACCGGGTTCACGGAAATGGCTTTGACTTCGACCAGCAGATCGTGGCCTGTCGCCTCAGGAATCGGCAGTTCAATCTCGCTGAGAAAAGGAATGTTGCTGCCTTCGCTGGCAGCGCGGGTAATGGCGAATGCTTTCATGTAATTTCTCCGGGTATCAATGGGAATAGCCGAATAGTAGAAGCATGTCGCCGTGGGAAAAATAGCGTGCTGGCGATAAGTGTTATTCGCAAATCGCGAAAATCCCTATAAAAAATATGTCCAGCTCCGGAGAAGGACGTGGGCTGGGTCACTTTTTTGCGTTTATGGCATGAAAAGCACAGTGGCAACCTAAAAAGCGTTCCTATACTGACGGTCACATTCATCATGATGTTACAGGCAGGACGTTATGACCCGTTACACTACGTTTTCCCTTGGTTCTCAATTCGTTAATCGCCTCGGCTACGGGGCGATGCAGCTGGCAGGCCCAGGCGTATTTGGTCCGCCAAAAGATAGACATGCCGCGATTTCCGTGCTGCGCGAAGCGCTGGCGCTCGGTGTGAATCACATCGATACCAGCGATTTTTACGGCCCACACATCACCAATCAGATTATCCGCGAAGCGCTGCATCCTTATGCTGACGACCTGGTGATTGTGACGAAAATTGGCGCGCGTCGTGATGACAAGGGCGCCTGGCTGCCGGCGTTTTCCGCCGAGGAGTTAAAGCAGGCGGTGCACGACAATCTACGTAACCTCGGCCTCGATGTGCTGGATGTGGTCAATATGCGCGTGATGATCGGCGACGGTCATGCGCCACGCGAAGGGTCTATTGAAGCCAGCGTTAGCGTGCTGGCCGAACTGCAGCAGCAGGGGCTTATCAAACATATTGGGGTGAGCAACGTGACGCCGACGCAGGTGGCGGAAGCGCGCAAGCTCGCTAACATTGTCTGCGTGCAGAACGAGTACAATATTGCGCACCGTCGCGATGACGAACTGATCGATACACTGGCGCGTGACGGTATCGCCTATGTGCCGTATTTCCCGCTGGGCGGATTCTCGCCGCTGCAATCCTCCGCGCTGAACGAGGTCGCAAGCTCGCTAAATGCAACTCCGATGCAGGTGGCGCTGGCCTGGTTGCTGCACCGTTCACCCAATATTCTGCTGATCCCCGGTACGTCATCGGTGACGCATCTGCAGGAAAACATGGCGGCGGGGCAGTTGACCTTACCTGAGCACGCGCTGGCGACGCTCGACGGCATCGCGGCTCGCGTATAACGGGAGGCTTAATGACGGACAAACGCTCTGCCCAGTGTCATTGCGGCGCGGTGGCTTTCACCGTGGTGCTTAGTGATGGCCTGAACACGGCTCGTCGCTGTAATTGTTCTTACTGCCGCATGCGCGGTGCGGTGGCGGTTTCCGCGCCGTTGTCCGGCATCGAGATACTACGCGGGCAGGATAAATTGACGGAGTACCGCTTTAATACCGGCGAGGCCGTCCATTTTTTCTGTTCGGTGTGCGGGATTTACACCTTCCATCAGCGGCGCTCGAACCCCGAGCAATACGGGATTAACGTCGCCTGTCTCGAGGGCGTGTCACCGTTTGATTTTGCCTGTGTGGAAGTGCATGACGGTGTTCACCATCCAAAAGATGGCGGCGGTGGTATCGCAGGGTATTTGCGCTACGACAGAAAGTAGTCGGGACGAGGCGGCACGCCGACTCCGGAGGCTCGGAGACGGTCCCGGCGGCGCTTTGCTTGGCCGGGCTACAAAAGAAAAACCCTGCTCATGTGAGCAGGGTTTTTGTATTGCTGGGGGCGATTATGCTACCAGGCTGTCGATCGCAGCTTTCGCATCAGAGGTCGCTTTGGTTGCCACTTCTGGGCCGTAAGCGATACCTTCGGCGAAGACCACGTTCACGTCGGTGATCCCGATGAAGCCCAGGAACACGTTCAGGTATGGGGTGATCAGGTCAGTTGGGCTATCTTTGTGGATGCCGCCGCGGCTGCTCAGTACGATAGCGCGTTTACCAGTAACCAGACCTTCTGGACCTTTCTCGGTGTAACGGAAGGTCACGCCAGCACGGGCAATCAGGTCGAAGTAGTTTTTCAGCTGCGTTGGGATGTTGAAGTTATACATCGGCGCGGCGATAACAATCACGTCGTGGGCTTGCAGTTCAGCAATCAGTTCGTCAGAGAGCTTCAGCGCTTCCTGCTGACGTGGGGTCAGTGGGGAGTCGCTTGGGCGCAGCGCGCCGACCAGTTCGCCATCCAGCACCGGAATTGGATTGGCAGCCAGGTCACGGACGGTGATTTCGTCAGCGGAGTGCTTTTCACGCCACTGTTCAACAAAATAGTCGGACAGCTGACCTGATTGAGAGTAGCCTGCCAGGATGCTGGATTTCAGAACTAATACTTTGCTCATAGGTAATTCCTTATATTTGATTGACGGGCGATGCCCTGTTGCTTGATGACACTTTATTCACAATCCTGCCACAGAGATAGCGCAATATATCGAAGTCTATGTTCAGTTTTTTTGAACAAGGCCTGAAATGCGCAAGTGTGGTATGCTATGACGATTCTTTATGAGAGCTTTTCCCGGCAGTGCGCTGCCCAATAAGACTATGACAGAACAACAAAAAATCACCTTTGCGATGCTCAGCCAGCGCCTCGATGCGCTGACGCTACGGGATAAACTGCGCTTTGCCCGCCGACTCCACGGCGTCAAGAAGGTTAAAAATCCTGAAGCACAACAGGCCATTTACCAGGAGATGGCGCAGGAAATTGAACAGGCTGCCGGTAAGGTCGTGCTACGTGAAGCGGCGCGTCCGGTGATTGAGTACCCGGAAAACCTGCCGGTTAGCCAGAAGAAACAAGATATTCTCAACGCCGTGCGCGACCACCAGGTGGTGATTGTTGCCGGGGAGACCGGCTCGGGTAAAACTACCCAGTTACCGAAGATTTGTATGGAACTGGGGCGCGGGATCAAAGGGCTGATTGGCCATACCCAGCCGCGTCGTCTGGCGGCGCGCACCGTCGCCAACCGTATTGCCGAAGAGCTGAAAACCGAGCCGGGCGGCTGCATTGGCTATAAGGTTCGCTTTAGCGATCACGTCAGCGATAACACCATGGTCAAGTTGATGACCGACGGTATTTTGCTGGCGGAAATCCAGCAGGACCGCCTGCTGATGCAGTACGACACCATCATTATCGATGAAGCGCACGAACGCAGCCTCAACATCGACTTCCTGCTCGGTTACCTGAAAGAGTTGCTACCGCGTCGTCCCGATCTCAAGGTGATCATCACCTCGGCGACCATCGACCCCGAACGTTTCTCACGTCACTTTAATAACGCGCCGATTATCGAAGTCTCCGGTCGAACCTATCCGGTAGACGTTCGCTATCGTCCGATCGTTGAAGACGCGGATGACACCGAGCGTGACCAGTTGCAGGCGATTTTTGACGCTGTCGATGAACTGGGGCAGGAAGGGCCGGGCGACATCTTAATCTTTATGAGCGGCGAGCGAGAAATTCGCGATACCGCCGATGCGTTGAGCAAACGCGACCTGCGCCATACCGAGATCCTGCCGCTCTACGCGCGCTTATCGAACAGCGAGCAGAACCGCGTCTTCCAGTCACACAGCGGGCGACGCATCGTGCTGGCCACCAACGTGGCGGAAACCTCGTTGACGGTACCGGGCATCAAGTATGTGATTGACCCCGGTACGGCGCGAATCAGCCGCTATAGCTACCGTACCAAAGTGCAGCGCCTGCCGATTGAGCCGGTTTCTCAGGCCTCTGCAAACCAGCGTAAAGGCCGCTGCGGCCGTGTGTCGGAAGGTATCTGTATCCGTCTCTATTCGGAAGACGATTTCCTGTCACGCCCGGAGTTTACCGACCCGGAAATCCTGCGTACCAACCTGGCTTCCGTCATTTTGCAGATGACCGCGCTGGGCCTTGGCGATATCGCCGCGTTCCCGTTCGTGGAAGCGCCGGATAAACGCAACATTCAGGACGGTGTGCGCCTGCTCGAAGAACTGGGCGCCATTACCACCGATGAACAGGCCACCGCCTACAAGTTGACGCCGCAGGGCCGCCAGCTCAGCCAATTGCCGGTTGACCCGCGTCTGGCGCGTATGGTGCTGGAAGCGCAGAAGCACGGCTGCGTGCGCGAAGCGATGATCATCACTTCGGCGCTCTCTATTCAGGACCCGCGCGAACGTCCAATGGATAAACAGCAGGCGTCCGATGAAAAGCATCGTCGTTTCCATGACAAAGAGTCAGATTTTATGGCCTTTGTGAACCTGTGGAACTACCTCGGCGAGCAGCAAAAAGCGCTGTCGTCGAACCAGTTCCGTCGCCAGTGCAAGCTCGACTTCCTCAACTACCTGCGCGTGCGCGAGTGGCAGGATATCTACACCCAGCTGCGTCAGGTGGTGAAAGAGCTCGGCATCCCGGTAAACAGTGAACCGGCAGAGTATCGCGAAATTCATATTTCGCTGCTGACCGGTCTGCTGTCGCACATCGGGATGAAAGATACCGATAAGCAGGAGTTTACCGGTGCGCGTAACGCGCGCTTCTCCATCTTCCCGGGTTCGGGGCTGTTTAAGAAGCCGCCGAAATGGACGATGGTCGCCGAACTGGTCGAAACCAGCCGCCTGTGGGGGCGCATTGCCGCACGCATCGACCCGGAATGGGTGGAGCCGGTAGCGCAGCATCTGATCAAACGTTCCTACAGTGAACCGCACTGGGAACGGGCGCAGGGCGCGGTGATGGCGACCGAAAAAGTGACCGTTTATGGCCTGCCGATTGTGGCGGCTCGTAAGGTTAACTACAGCCAGATTGACCCGGCGCTGTGCCGCGAGCTGTTTATCCGCCACGCGTTGGTGGAGGGAGACTGGCAGACCCGTCACGCCTTCTTCCGCGACAACTTAAAGCTGCGTGCTGAAATTGAAGATCTGGAAAACAAATCGCGTCGCCGCGACATCCTGGTGGATGACGAGACGATGTTTGAGTTCTATGACCAGCGCATCAGCCACGAAGTAATCTCCGCGCGCCACTTTGATAAGTGGTGGAAGCAGGCCAGCCGTGAAACGCCGGATCTGCTCAACTTCGAAAAGAGCATGCTGATAAAAGAAGGGGCGGAGCAGGTTAGTAAGCTGGACTACCCGAACTTCTGGCATCAGGGCAACCTGAAGCTGCGCCTGACCTATCAGTTTGAGCCGGGGGCTGACGCCGATGGCGTGACGGTGCATATTCCGCTGCCGCTGTTAAACCAGGTCGAAGAGGCCGGGTTTGAGTGGCAGATCCCGGGGCTGCGCCGTGAGCTGATTATCGCGCTGATTAAATCGCTGCCGAAGCCGGTGCGCCGTAACTTTGTCCCTGCGCCGAACTACGCCGAAGCCTTCCTGGGCCGTGCGACGCCGCTGGAATTGCCGCTGCTGGATTCACTGGAGCGCGAACTGCGCCGGATGACCGGTGTGACCGTCGACCGTGAAGCCTGGCAGTGGGATCAGGTGCCCGATCACCTGAAAATCAGCTTCCGCGTGGTAGACGACAAAAACAAGAAGCTGCAGGAAGGGCGTTCGCTGCAGGTGCTGAAAGATACGCTGAAGGGCAAAGTGCAGGAGACGCTGTCGTCGGTTGCCGACGACGGTATCGAGCAGAATGGCCTGCATATCTGGAGCTTTGGCGACCTGCCGGACCGTTACGAACAGAAACGCGGCAACTATAAGGTCAAAGCCTGGCCGGCGCTGGTGGATGAACGTGACAGCGTCGCCATCAAACTGTTCGATAACCAGCTGGAACAGCAGCAGGCAATGTGGCGCGGCTTGCGTCGTTTACTGCTGTTGAACATCCCGTCGCCGATTAAGTATCTGCACGAAAAGCTGCCGAACAAGGCCAAGCTGGGGCTTTACTTTAACCCGTACGGCAAGGTGCTGGATTTGATTGATGACTGCATCTCCTGCGGCGTGGACAAGCTGATTGATGAAGCGGGCGGGCCGGTGTGGAGTGAAGCGGGCTTTGCCGCGCTGCACGAGAAAGTGCGTGCCGAGCTTAATGAGACGGTGGTCGAGATTGCCAAACAGGTTGAGCAAATTCTCACCGCGGTGTTCAACATCAACAAACGACTGAAAGGGCGCGTGGACATGAGCATGGCGCTGGGGCTGTCGGATATTAAGGCGCAGATGAACGGCCTGGTCTACCGCGGCTTCGTCACCGGCAACGGTTTCCGTCGTCTGGGGGATACGCTGCGTTATTTGCAGGCGATTGAAAAACGTCTGGAGAAAATGGCCGTCGACCCACACCGCGACCGCGCGCAGATGCTGAAAGTGGAAAGCGTCCAGCAGGCGTGGCAACAGTGGTTGAACAAGCTGCCGCCGTCACGTCGTGAAGATGATGATGTGAAGGAAATTCGCTGGATGATTGAAGAGCTGCGCGTCAGCTTCTTTGCTCAACAGTTGGGGACGCCGTATCCGATCTCGGATAAACGTATCCTGCAAGCGATGGAACAGATCGTCGCCTGATCCCGGCGGCGCTGCTGTACGACCGGATACATAGGTAACACTTCAGACCGGGAACATAGGTAACACTTTCCTAGTCTATCCGGATAATACTACGGCTTTTCCGGTCATAGTAAGCA
>NZ_VDAG01000040.1:0-413 GCF_019584505.1 Kluyvera sp. EC_51
GCCAGCGAATCACTGTTTGCGGCGGGGATCCATCCGGATCGGCTGGCGTCATCACTGTCGCTGGCATAGATATTCCCTACCCCTACCACCAGCTTGTTATCCATCAGCCACGGTTTAATCGCCGTTTTTTTCTTCGCGCACTTCTGATGCAGATACTCACCATTGAAATCGTCGCTAAGCGGCTCCGGTCCAAGATGGGTCAGCACATTATGCCCGTCCAGCTCTTTGGTCCACAGCCAGGCACCAAAGCGGCGCGGATCGGTGTAGCGCAGCACTTTGCCGTTGCTCATCACCAAATCCACATGGTCATGCTTTTCAGGGGGAAGTTCTTCTGGAAGGATGCGCAGGCTGCCAGACATCCCTAAATGAATGATAATCCAGCCCTCAGGCAGCTCCAGCAGCAGATATTTAGC
>NZ_VDAG01000041.1:0-256 GCF_019584505.1 Kluyvera sp. EC_51
TCCCAGCGCACCACGTCCTCACCGGTGACGCGCCCGGTCAGCTCCGTCTCCGCCTTCTGGCTTTCTTCCAGGTTGATCACCCCGTCGCCGGTCACGTCATCAATAACGATGGTCACCTCCGGCGCGCTCAGGTCACGGGCCACCCCGGTGTCGTCGGTGTCGCTGCCCCTGTTATCCGCCGCATCGTAGCCGTTGACGCTGACTTCAATCTGCGTGCCGTCCTGCAGCAGCGCCGTCGGCACCTTCACCGACCAGC